>NZ_QNQN01000065.1:0-182773 GCF_004103285.1 Pseudoalteromonas sp. A757 | reverse complement strand
CCCAGCATCAGGAGCTTTTCTTCAACCCAATCCCGGCGGTGCTCGTATGATTTTCCAGAAAATTTATCTTCACCGCACAGAAACGCGCGCCTTACGCAGCGGGAGATACAGTGGTAGTATCTGGTGTCGGTTAAACTGATTTGCTTTTTACGGGCAGTAGCCATAGTTTGGTTTCCTCAATCCTTTGAGTGTAGATTCAAAGTTTAGGCAGTATCTTTGGAAGGTGCAAATTAGTGGTGGGTGTCAGCGATTCATTATGCCTCACCAGTATTAATCGATTATGCGAGGCGTTATGTAGATGGATAAATATGAAGAAGAAATTGCTACTCGTTGCTGTGCTCCTAAGCCCATTATTTTTTTGGTACGGATACAAACCTATCCGAATATTGGCTCCTGAGCTTAACGGTTTGGACTGTGTTAGTGCTACCATCTGTATTGATGACTCTTCTAAACTTGATGAAGCATCAAAGCTGTATTCATCAGCATATTTTTTCACAGAAAAAAAGGTGGCTTCATTCGAGAAAAGCCCTAGAGTAATTTTTTGCTCTACCTCTGCCTGCTTTAACTCATTCGGTCTTGAGGAAATGAGGGCTATAACAATTAGTACAATTGGTATAGTCGTAGGTCCTAGAGGTTGGAACTCGACTTTTCTTTCTCATGAATTTGTTCATCATTTACAGCATGAAAAACTCGGTGACTTTGAGGTATGGCTAGATACTCCTCAATGGTTTATGGAAGGTATGGCTTACTCTCTCACTGATACACGTGAAGTCTTAGATGAACCATGGGAAAGTCACCGTGCTAAGTTTGAGCTTTGGAACAAGAACTTAGACACTAATAATTTCTGGCAAAGTGCGCGCTCACTGTAAATTCACATAACAACGCGCTTAAAAGGACGGACACAAAAAGCTGGCTTGCGCTCATTATTTGCTCAGCTTATTCTGTTATTTTATTGATTTTAGCATGGCATTATATTCTTTAGATAGCTCAGTTATTTTAAAATGAATTTAAGTAATACATTAAAGGAGTAAAAAGTGTTTATCATCCAATTAAAATTTTCAGACAATAAGTCTCAAGCGAAAGATTTTATGGAAGGCCATAAAGAATGGCTTCAAGCGGGATTTGATAAGGGTATATTTTTGTTATCCGGCAGTCTGCAACCAAATGCAGGCGGTGGTATTGTTGCGGTGAATGTGTCCAAAGAGGAAATTGAAGAAATTGTCGCTGAAGATCCTTTTGTAATTGAAAATGTGGTTAAACCAGAAATTATCGAGTTAACTCCATCTAAAGCTGATGATCGTCTGTTATTTTTAATCGATTAGTCGATAGTTTAAAGTAATATGCACATAATACGGGCAGGTAGCGGATCTCCGGCAATTGTCACTTTTTTGCTTTCGCAAAAATAGCGCCTCTTGCCGCTACTGCCGATGTTTAAGAGAGTCACATGAAAACTTGGAAGTTCGCTTTTATCGTTTCAATTTTGTTCTTGATAGGTAGCAACACATATTGGTTTTTTGTTGTTGTCGACCAAGCTCTTACCGAAAAATATCAGTCTATGAATTTGCATCATCAAGACCAGTTAATTGCCGATATGGGTAACTTAATTGTCAAAGGAATTGAAGGTAAAAGCAAAAAAGATGTTTTATTTCTATTAAGGCAAGCCAAGCCTGAAGCATTTCTTGTTGATGAAGGTGATGTTGTGACTTTTGAAAATATCGCGTTTAAATTCGAACAAGATAAATTGGTTGCAGTGGGGAAGTAAACACATAATGAATCAATTATAGGTGGGACGTACTAAGCCTGGCTGGCGTTTACGTATTTCTCGACGTCAAAATCAGCTTATCGCGCACGGCATGGGGGAGGCTACAGTTAGCGCAGCTTGAGGCATTATTGCTAAAGCCTTTATTTGGTCCAGCCAGCAAACGTTCACAATTTGCTAGGTTTGTGCGCCCTCGTTTTTTGAGTGTTTTACTATAAGTGGTCAACACTCGCTCTTGGCCATTCCTCAATGAACTTCTAAGTTACCCACTTGCTTTTAAACAGCTTGTGCCAGCGTATCACAATGGCTTTATCAGATACGCGCTTCGCCTTTTTATCATCAACATGCAAAAACCAACTTGAGAGATAAACAGGCTCTTGTGCTAAATAACCTCAAGCTAAGTAAATTTTACGCAAATTATACGGCAACGAAATTTCGACAAGGATAGAATAAAGACATAGCGCAAGTTGGAGTCACTATGTTTTCTGAGAATGGGTTTATTGCCAAGAACGAGTATCTCGTTAGTTTACTGGTTTTGCTATTAACCAGTGCTTTTGCTGTTATCTTAGACTCGCTGTTACATTCGGCGATCAGTGTACTGTTGGTATTGCAGTTGGGCGTTGTTGTTGTTTCTCTCATCGCAAAACGTTGGATGGCACTGGGAGTGGCGATTGCTAGCAGTCTAGTGTTCAACTTTTTCATCACAGAACCCAGATACACGCTTCATATGAACAATACCGAAGATGTGGTCAATTTAGTGGTATTTATCGTTGTGGCATTAGCTACTAGCTATTTATCGAGCTATATCAAAGAGCAAAAGCAGCTACTTTTAGTCGCAAACGTAAGATCGAATATTTTGTTGTCAGTCTCTCATGATTTACGTACTCCACTTGCGGCGGTGATGGGCGCGCTCGAAACGCTAGAAACCTACCGCGATAAGTTAGACCAAGATGAGCAAAACGAGTTGTTGGGATCGGCACGCTCTGAAAGCCACCGTTTGTTTCGCTATATCGAAAATATCTTGCAAGCCACCAAGTTACAGCATCAGGGAGATGAGCTTTCGCTTTTTAAGCAACCAACATCAATTGATGTATTGATCGATAACGTCATTTTGCGGCTAGGTGCGCCATGCGTCTCGAGAATGCCTCAGAATATGAGTCCAATTCTCACGATACAAGCTGCACTCATTGAGCAAGCTCTGTTTAACTTAATTGAAAATGCAGTCACTTTTAGTCCCGGTGGAGAGCGGGTTGAGATTTCCTTTGGAGAAACGCAGCAAGCGTTGTTGATATTTATTCAGGATAATGGTCCCGGGATCCCCGTCGCTCGACAAAAAGAAGTCTTTAGCGCCTTTAGCTCGTTTCGACAAAGCGCCAGTAAAGACGGTGGCAGTGGCTTAGGGCTGAGTGTGGCGAGAGGTATTATTCGTGCGCACGGCGGTGATATTCGCATTTTGCCGACGACGCAAGGCTGCACAATGGAAGTTAGTTTGCCAAAAGAGGAGGCGCATTGATGACCCACACCATTCTATTGATTGACGATGAAGAAGAGATCCGTCGTTTTATCCGCTTAGCATTAAAAGCTGAAGGGCTTAATTATGTGGAAGCCAGCACCGGGAAGGAAGCCATGTCGGTGCTAAAAGGTGAGCTGCCAGACTTGGTGATCTTAGATCTTGGGCTACCAGATTTTGATGGGTATAGCATTTTGAAGAAGATCCGAGAAACCAGCAAGCTACCTGTATTGATCTTAACTGCACGAGATCAAGAGGCCGAGAAGATTAAACTGCTGGAGGGCGGCGCAAACGACTACCTGACGAAGCCTTTTAGCATCAAAGAGCTGTTGGTGCGCGTCAAAGTGCTATTACGAGATTTAGTACCGAACAAACGCTTGCTTGCCATTGACTACGGCAAGTTGATGATAGATTTACAAAAGCATCAAGTCATTATGGATAACGCACCATTAGCACTGTCGAAAAAGGAATTTGCACTACTTAGTATGCTTGCGCAAAGAGCACAAGAGTTAGTCAGTCAGCAAACCTTATTAAAGCAAATTTGGGGCGAAAGCCATGTCGAAGATAGTCATTATTTACGGATTGTGGTCAGCCAGTTACGTAAGAAACTCAGTGACGATGCTGCTACACCAAAAATCATAGAAACTGAGCCTGGGGTTGGTTATCGGTTTTTACTTTTACCACTCAATAAGCATTTCTCGTAACGAAGTATATAGAGGTTGTTATGGCACAATTTGTAGTTATTGGTTTAGGTCGATTTGGTTTTGCGGCTTGTTTGGAATTAAAACGACTTGGTAATAAAGTGATAGGGGTAGATAGTCGCGAACGTGTGGTGAACCAAGTTGTTGAGCATATTGATTATGCCACCTCTTTGGATGCGACCGATGAAACGGCATTACGCCAGCTAGATATTACGAGAAGCAAAGCGGTACTGGTCGCCATTGGTGAAAACCTAGAAGCTAGCATTTTATGTGTGCTTTCGTTAAAGAACTTAGGCGTTGAGCAAATTTGGGTTAAGGCCAGCTCAGAAGCGCATCATACAATTTTATCTCGTTTAGGCGTAACACGTGTGATCCACCCTGAAGAAGAAATGGGGATCAAGGTTGCACAAGCACTGAATTACCCTATGGTCAATCAATATATGCAGTTGGGACATGGCTTTTATATGGTGGAAGTCATCGTGAATAAATTAAGCTGCGGGCAGTCTTTGGCAACCCTATTAAAGCGTGCAAAAGGCGAAATCAAGGCTGTGTTAGTGCAGCGCGGTAAAACGTGTTATACCAATCCGGCAGAGACATTTTTGATCAACGAAGATGATAAAGTGATCCTCAACGGTCAGTTAAAAGCGTTAAATTCTATCGCGCTAAAACTGGAGGCGTAATGAAAACATGGAGCCCCCATTATTTCCCCTATTCAAATAGTAAGCTCAAAGCCCGCAAAAAGCCGCTGAGGCTAAGTCCCCCTGCAGTTCTGTTTATAGGGTTTTGTGGGCTGATAGCTTTAGGTACTATGTTGCTGCTACTACCGATAGCACACACCCAAGACATCAAAGTGATGCAAGCGCTATTTACTGCAACTTCCGCGGTAACGGTAACAGGGCTTGCCGTATTGAGTACGCCAAATGATTTTACTACCTTTGGTCATCTCGTAATTGCCGGTCTTATTCAAATCGGTGGACTTGGTTTTATGACCATTACGGTTGTAGTGCTGCGGGGGATGGGGCAGCAAATGGACATTAGTAAACAACTGATCGCAAAAGAAAGTTTTGGCATTGATCGGTTTGACCAGTTGGTTGATACAGCCAAATGCGTGTTAGTTTATGCACTGATCATCGAATCGATTGGGTTTACCATTTTACTTGCTCATTGGTATCAAACGCTACCGCTGGGTGATGCGATAATGCAAAGCTTCTTCTACACCATTTCGGCTTTTAACAATGCGGGATTTGCACTGCATGATGACAGCCTAACCAGTTTTCGTGGTGATTGGGTCGTTAATCTTGTGATATCGGGATTATTTGTGATTGGCGGACTTGGATTTGTGGTGTTGATGGATATAGTGAAAAGACGCCGTTGGAGCCGGTTTGGATCTGCCACTAAGCTAGTGTTGATAGCAACTGCGGTATTAAATGTGCTGGCATTTAGCTTATTTTGGCTTTTTGAAGCAAACAATCCTGAGACCCTTGGAAATTTACCATTGTCTGAGCAAGTGATCACTGCATGGATGCAAGCCGTGACGCCACGTACAGCGGGCTTTAACAGTGTTGACTTTGCGCTGGTAAATGATGAAAGTACCGTACTGACCATTTGGTTAATGATAATAGGCGGCGGCTCTATGAGTACGGCCAGTGGTCTTAAAATAACCACGGTTGTGGTGCTATTAATGGCAACTTACGCTTATCTGAGACGCCGGGGGCAAGTTGCTATCGGACACAGACAAATTTCGCCTGAAACGGTATTTAAGGCGCTTAGCCTCACCGTGGTGTACTTTTTTACTGTGATGCTCGCAACCCTTATTTTGACGATCACCGAGCAGGCAAATTTAACGGATATCACGTTTGAAGCGGTGTCGGCGTTAGGCACAGTTGGCTTGTCTCGAGGGATCACCGGCTCATTGTCTGAACCTGGTGAAGCGGTAATCATCTTTTTAATGCTGATTGGGCGCTTGGGGCCGTTAACCTTTTTATACTTAATCGCTCGCCCGAAACGAGAGAATTTAAAGTATGCAAAAGCGGAAATTCAGGTAGGATAAGCAAAAAATAATGGAAATCATTATGAAGTATCCCAAACCCTTGAAAGCGGGCAGTAAAATTGCGATCACGGCATTCTCAGCGGGCGTACCTGCTGCTATGCACGCGAGGTTAGACAACGCTTTGAATTATCTAGCGCAACAAGGTTTTGAACTCGTGGTTGGTGAATGCCTGCGAGCTAATCACAACTACGTTAGCGCAGATGTCAAAAGCCGTGCTAATGAACTTATGGGATATTTACTAGATGACACAATAGACGCGATTATGCCGCCATGGGGCGGTGCAATTGCAATGGATCTGCTGAGCCAACTTGATTGGGAGCAGTTAGCACAAGTACAGCCAAAGTGGATCATCGGTTTCTCTGACGTCAGCACTTTGCTTAGTGCCGTAACTTGCAAACTAGGTTGGGCAAGCGTGCATGCAACTAACCTTATGCAATTAAATGTCCATCAACAAGACGCATTAACGGTTGGACTTTTTGACCATTTGAGGCGTGCGCCTAATGACTATTTTACGCAATTTCCCTCGACACATTTTGAAGCTGAGCCACTCAATTTTGTTGATTTTCCCGATGCTGGATTTAACTTGTCCGCGACCACTCAATGGCGTATTTTGGCCAATGGAAATCATCGGCAGCAGTTTGCTGGTCGATTATTAGGCGGCTGTTTGGATATTCACATGTTATTGGCTGGTACGGAATATTTTGATCTGGACGCTTTTTCACAGGCGCACCCTGATGAGTCGATTATCTTATATTTTGAAAATGGCGAAATGCCGCCAGCGGCATACTATCGTGCGCTGCAAAGTATTAAATTACGAGGTTGGTTTTCGAAAGTCGCTGGAGTTTTGATTGGTCGAAATCCAGAGCCACTAGCAAAAGATAGCGACTGGACGCACGTAGATGCATTGCAAAACGTCTTTACTGGTTTTGATTTCCCTGTGCTATACGATGTAGATATTGGCCATCAAGCGCCGAATTTAACGCTGATTAACGGCGCATATGCCGAAGTGACTGTTGGCGATACCTTTTCAATTACACAGACATTAATATGAATCTAAAATATAAAGTCGGCTCGATAGATGACCTCCTCGCAATAGAAATCCAAATTCCTGAATTTGCTACGCCAAGAGAGCGTGAGGAAGTCGTAGATAAACTGCGAGATAAACAGCACTTGTTGCTGGTGGCGTACGCTCAAGGCAAGCCTGTAGGGTATAAGCTAGGTCACGAATTACCAAATAACGAGTTTTATAGCTGGTTAGGCGCGGTCATCCCCGAATATCGCGGCAAAGGTATTGCCAAGCAGCTGTTGGTGATGCAAGAAACTTGGTGCAAAGCGCAAGGCTATAGCGCCATTAGAGTAAAGTCGAGAAACCTATTCAAAAACATGCTATTGATGCTAATAAGCCGCGATTACCAGATTGTAAAATGTGAACAAATCAACGGCTCATCGGATTGCAAAATTCACTTTTATAAGCAATTACAATAAAGCCTAACCTTTGATATTAGGCTTTATTGTTATCAGATGAGCTGGTGGCGCTTCTTCGCCATATTCCTGCTAATATCGAGCCGCTTACATTATGCCAAATAGAAAATAGGGTGCCCGCTACGGCCGCTGCAGGAGTAAAGAACTTCATAGCAAGCGCAACAGCAAGCCCCGAGTTTTGCATACCCACCTCAAAGGCCATGGTGCGACATACCTTCTCGTCAAAACCGAGCTGTTTTGGAATGAAATAACCCAAAAGTAGCCCTGTAGTATTGTGCAGGATCACGGCAACCAGCATAACGAGCCCAATGCTTTGAAGTTTAGGTTGATTAAGAGCAACGATCACCGCAATGATAAAAACGATTGAAAGCATTGAAAGTAAAGGCAGTATCGGAGTTGTTTTGATAACAGAGTGCGTTAGTGGTTTGGCAAACAAGGTATTGAAAGCAACGCCCACAGTCACCGGAAGTAGTACAATTTTTAGCAGGCTGATCAACATATCAGAAAACTGAATATCAACCACTTGGCCAATCATCAATGTGGTAATTAGTGGTGTTAAGAACACGCCGAGTAAAGTACTAATCGCGGTCATAGAAATCGATAACGCAACATCTCCTTTGGCGAGATAACACAAAACGTTACTAGCTGTGCCGCCAGCAACCGTGCCCACTAAAATCATACCAATTAATAAGTCAGTTTCTAGGCTCATTGTGGTGGCAATCAAGTAGGCAACACTTGGCATCACTGTAAATTGAAGCAGCACGCTGACGAAAATGGCTTTTTTGTTGTCGAGTACGCGTAAAAAGTCTTTTGTAGTGAGGGTTAAACCCATTGTCAGCATGATCAACATTAATAACGGAATAATGCCGCTTTTAAATGCGCTAAATAGAGTTGGGAAAAGATACGCTATTACTGAGCAAATAATGGCCCAAAGAGGGAATAGTTGTACGATTTTTGTCATAGCCTGCTTAGCTCTCTTTTTTACTATAGATAAGCGCCGCAAAAATAATGGCACTGCCAATACCCAGGCGAACTAGGTCTGCTTCTCGGTTCCAAATCAGCAAATTGACAATAATCCCAGCTGGGATCAGCACATTGTTCATTACTGCGAGTTCACCCACCGAGACGCGGGTCAGTCCTAAGTTCCAGACGTAATACCCTACGCCTGAAGCAATCAAGCCTAAATAAATCAGTATTCCCCATTGTAGATTATCACTTGGGAGTTGCTGAGGATTGCCGAATAGCATAAATCCAATGGTGAGCACTAAAGAGGCGCCAATAAAGAAAAAACCGAAGCTTTGATGGTGTACCAGCTGGTAATGGTTACTTAAGCGTTTGTAACTTACTTGGCCGATTGCAAAGCAAAGATTTGCACCTTGAACTAATAGCAAGCCAAAAAGGTAGTCGCTAGTAAGCTCAGTAAATCTAATGGTGATTGCACCAACAATAGCAATGAGTGCAGACAGCAAGAAAGTGGCGTTGAACGAGCGGTTTAGTAAGTCATTGAGTGCAGTAATATAGATGGGTGTCATCACAGTGAATAGCAACACTTCAGGTACGCTTAGGTATAAAAAGGAATGATAGTAAAAGCCATACATCAGACCAATCTGTACTGCACCTATTGCCATCAGCTTGATTATCAACTCTTTATTCACTGAACTCAATTTCAAAAATGGAATAAACACAATCGCTGCAAGTAAGGTTCTGGACAAAGCGCTAAACCAAGCATCGACCTGACCTGCCAGATAGACACCAATCAACGAAAACGAGAACGCCCAAAGTAAAGTAACAACCCAAAGTAATGGCATAGTTAATTAGTTGTAATTTTTAATCTAGCAATTGTATCACGAGTGTCGTAGAAAATTGAGTGTTCGAAAAAAGCGATGATATTGATCTTTATAATGTGATTTTAATTTATAATAAGTCACATACAATGGTCGTGTATTCACAGTACATCCCTACATTGTTTTACCCATGATGTGTTTGGCCGCCGCTGCGGCCTTTTTTCTTAAGCCGATAATTTCTTATGTAGCCTATGTCTTGCTTAAATCAAGCAATGAACCTGATCTAATTGCTATTTTTTATTTTCTTTGTAAATTTTTAGTTTGCCTTGGTTAAAAAATTGAAATTTTTATTTTTATTGTGTAGTTTATTTTTAACCAAGGTGTCTTGGTTGTTATTACAAATAAATTAAAGGAAATAATAATGAAAACAACATTAATAGCTTCAGCACTAGTTTTACTCGGTACATTGTCACTTGATTCTCAGGCAGCTGATTTACGATGCTCTTTGAATGTTAAATCAGGCGGAAACGTATGGGGAAATGGAAGTAATCACTGCTCTGGACTAGACTTTTCTTTTGGTAACTCGACTAGCGGTAAATTTTACATTGCTAACGCATCAAAACCGATCAGTAAAGTGATTTGGAACGGTGATGCGAGCTGTTCTGGCGGCACAACATGTTATATGACTATTCGCGCTTATCGCCAATATAATGCTACGGCAACTATTCTATACACTGACGGTACTTACGAGACAACAAACTCTGCTCATATTGATTATGAGACAGGTCATTAATTAACCGTCATGCAGCGAGAGACCTTCTCTCGCTGCAAGCGTTTAATCTTTGCTCCTATACTTCATCTTCCCACCTTAACCAGAGATCAAGCAGTTAATGCTTCAGTAATTTCTCTATTTTTTCCCAGCCTCAGGGAAAGCTCCTTTCATCGCTTTTAGCAGCCAGCTATTGGTGCGTAAATCGCCTTGCCGAATGGAGGTAGGTACCTTAGCCAGAGCAGCACGTGGAAGCGATGTTGCCCCGCAACTCTTTGGTTAGATGAGAAAATCACTTAAAGTGATGTTAAAGCAATGAGTTAGATCTTTACTTATCCTCAACTCAAGTTAAATAGAAAGTGTTGGTTTCTCTAATCGAAAATGAAGGAAGATTGGTTTGACACAACGCAATAATTGCATAACAATACTATTATATAATAAATTTATTATGTGTGGATGATGCAGCTTTCACCTCTTCAATTTTATAAATCTCTAGCAGATGAGATCCGCTTAAAAACGCTTGCCATGCTAATGCTAGAAGGTGAGTTATGTGTTTGCGAGCTAATGGTCGCGCTTGAACAAGATAGCCAACCCAAAGTTTCACGACATTTGGCTCAGCTTAAGAAAGCAGAGATCGTGTGTGATCGTAAGCAAAAGCAATGGGTATTTTATTCCATAAACCCAAGGCTGCAGCCATGGATGAAAGCGGTGATAGAAGCAACCGTGGTTAATCAACCAGAATACATTGAGGTAGAGTTGGGAAGACTCAACATGATGGGTGAGCGCCCAACACGTATGGTGGCTTGCTGTAACTAATAATTTGATATTGGAGGGTTTATGACGATTAAAGTAGGGATCAATGGATTTGGTAGAATGGGACGTTTGGCGCTTCGCGCGAGCTTTGACTGGCCTGAAATCGAGTTTGTACAAATTAACGATCCTGCGGGCAACGCCGAGACACTTGCCCATTTATTGGAGTTTGACTCGGTGCATGGCAAGTGGGCACACGCAGTTTCTCATCAAGATGACCATATCATAATAGCTGGTCATCAGTTATCGGTAACCCAAAATAAAGACATTGCTGATACTGACTGGTCACAATGCGATGTAGTTATAGAAGCCTCTGGTAAAATGAAAACCAAAGCTCTACTACAACATTATTTAGATCAGGGTGTTAAAAGGGTTGTCGTTACTGCACCAGTCAAAGAAGACGGCGTGCTAAACATAGTGATGGGTGTGAATGAGCATATTTATGATGAACAGCCACATGAAATAGTGACTGCAGCATCTTGTACTACAAACTGTTTAGCACCTGTTGTTAAAGTACTACAAGACAAAATAGGTATTAAGCATGGCTCAATGACCACAATCCATGATATCACCAATACGCAAACCATTTTGGATGCGCCACATAAGGATTTACGCCGCGCGAGAGCCTGTGGCATGAGTTTAATTCCGACAACAACTGGTTCAGCGACTGCAATCACCCATATTTTTCCAGAATTAAAAGGTAAGCTAAATGGCCACGCTGTTCGTATCCCATTGGCGAATGCATCCTTAACAGACTGTGTGTTCGAGGTCGAACGGCCAACCACAGTAGAAGAGATTAATCACTGGATGGAGCAAGCTGCTGCTTCCGAGCTTAAAGGAATTTTAGGATATGAATCACGACCTTTAGTTTCTATCGATTATAAAACAGATCCGCGCTCTAGCATCGTGGATGCTTTGTCGACCATGGTGGTTAATGGTACTCAGGTTAAATTATACGTGTGGTATGACAACGAGTGGGGTTATGCAAATCGTACTGCGGAATTAGTACGCAAAGTTGGTTTATCGTTAGGCGAATAAAACATTATGCAGCTGAGCACCTTACCTCAAGATATCAAGCAATACCTTATTGTGACAGGTAACTATTGGGCGTTCACATTGACCGATGGTGCGCTCAGAATGTTGGTGGTACTTTACTTTCATCACTTGGGTTATAACCCGCTTGAAATCGCCATGCTATTTCTCTTTTATGAAATTTTTGGTGTTGTCACCAATTTAATTGGAGGCTGGCTTGGTGCACGTATTGGCTTAAACCGCACTATGAATATTGGCTTAGGCTTACAAATAGCTGCATTATTGATGTTAGTTGTACCAACGCACTGGCTAAGCGTACCTTACGTTATGACCGTGCAGGCGCTTTCTGGTATCGCCAAAGATCTTAATAAAATGAGTGCCAAAAGTGCGATAAAGGCCATTGTAAAATCGGGTGAAGAAGGCACGCTATTTAAGTGGGTTGCAATACTTACCGGCTCTAAAAATGCACTAAAAGGCGTCGGATTTTTTCTTGGGGGGTTGTTGCTTACCTTACTTGGATTTACCGGCGCGATGTGGTTGATGGCAATCATGTTGCTATTAGTTTGGCTATTTAGCCTGATCAGCTTAAAAAGCGATTTAGGTAAGGCTAAAAGTAAACCCAAATTTAGTGATGTATTTTCAAAAAGCCGAGCAATTAATATTTTGTCTGCTGCGCGATTGTTTTTATTTGCCGCGCGGGATGTTTGGTTTGTGGTTGCGCTTCCGGTCTTTTTATCACAGCAGTTCGGTTGGGATCATTGGTGGGTTGGTGGTTTTATGGCTACTTGGGTTATCGGTTATGGCATCGTGCAATCAACAACACCTAGATTTATTAGTCGTGATAAGTTTGCATCAACACCAAGTAAAGTCAGTGGATGGGCGTTATATTTAGCGGCTATTCCGCTGTTGATTGCTATCTCACTTCAAGCACAGCTCTGGACAAGCTTAGCGGTAGTCGTTGGACTTTTGCTCTTTGGCATTGTGTTTGCTATCAATTCATCCCTTCATAGTTACCTTATTGTAAGTTTGGCTGATAGTGATGGAGTGTCACTTGATGTTGGCTTTTATTATATGGCGAACGCTATTGGGCGACTAATTGGTACAGTACTATCAGGTTGGATCTTTTTGGAGTATGGCTTGGCGGCTTGTTTGGTAGTATCAAGCATACTGTTGTTGTTGGCAGGAATAATTTCTCGACGATTACCGAGTTAGTTATAAATGAAGTCTTAGCCGTACTACCCACTTTATTAAAGTAACATTGGCCATACCTTAATTGAGCTTTATTAAAAGTTCGGCCGCTTCTATGTCATTTTGAGGTTATGTCTATGCTGATATTGAGGTGCGCAGGCACCTTCATTCGGCGTGTAATAATAGTTTATTATCTCAATCTGGTTTAAAGAAAATAGCTGATGGGGTATGATGCGCCATACTTTTATTGCAAATTGTTCTCATAATCAATGACATTAGATAAACTTTCCAAAAATAGCGCAGCAACCATCACTTCTCTTACCCATCCAGATACTGCGTTATTAAGTCGAATAATGGCACTTGGAATTATTCCCGGTGAGCAAATAAAAGTCATTAACGTCGCACCACTTGGATGCCCGATACAAGTGAAAATTGGCGATACCTTTGTGAGCGTGCGTAAGGCCGACGCACAGTTCGTTGAAATTGAAGTTTTATAGTTATAAAGGGCTCACGTATGAAAATTGCGTTAGTGGGCAACCCGAACTGCGGGAAAACCACATTATTTAATCGCCTGACCGGCTCTAAACAAAAAGTAGGGAATTGGCCAGGGGTAACTGTCGAGAAAAAATTCGGCTATTTTGCTTTAGAAAACACAAACGTAGAATTGGTAGATTTACCCGGTCTCTATAGCATGGAGCAAATTGAGCCAAGCCAAGATGAGCAAATCGCGTGTGACTTCCTAAAGCAAAATGAAGCTGATGTCATCATTAACATCGTGGATGCCGCTAACTTACAGCGAAATCTAGTATTAACTTCCCAACTGAAAGAGTTAGGTAAACCAATTCTCGTTGTTGCAAATATGGTTGATGTTGCAACTCAGCGCGGGAGAACGCTAGATTTAAAAAGACTCTCTGAACAGTTAGGATTACCTGTAGTGCCTTTCCACGGCGCTAAAGGTACAGGACAAGAAGCGTTGTTGGAACAACTCGCGCAGATCACTCGTTTTCCTAAAACTCCTGTGGCTGCAAATGTCGAAAGCACCAGCAGTGATCCCCTCGAAAAAGCGGTCGCCCGTCACCAAGCAGTAAAAAAATTGGCTGATGGCGTAAGTATCATTACGCCAAAACGTGCAGATACGACAGAAACACTTGATAAAATCGTGCTCAATCGTTGGCTTGGTGTGCCTATTTTCTTAGCCATGATGTATTTAATGTTTACTATTGCGGTTAATGTTGGTGCTGTATTTATCGACTTTTTTGACATCGCCGTGGGTGCCTTACTCATCGATGGTGTAAAGATCCTGCTGGCAGATATTGGCGCACCTCAATGGCTGGGTGTGTTATTGGCTGATGGTTTTGGCGCAGGTATTCAATTGGTGGCGACCTTCATCCCTGTTATTGCTGTGCTGTATCTGTGTTTATCCATTTTGGAAGACAGTGGATATCTTTCTCGGGCCGCGTTTGTGATTGACCGTTTGATGTCATCTATTGGTCTACCTGGCAATGCTTTTGTTCCTTTGATTGTTGGATTCGGCTGTAATGTGCCTGCGGTTATGGCGTCAAGAACGATGGGCCGAGAGTCAGATAGATTACTGACAATTATTATGGCGCCATTTATGTCTTGCGGCGCGCGTTTGACGGTATATGCGTTATTTGCTGCGGCTTTCTTTCCAACGAACGGAGCTAATGTTGTTTTTGGCCTGTATTTGCTTGGCATAGTGGTTGCGGTAGGCTCTGGCTTTTTATTTAGAAAGCAAGTATTCAAAACGCAAAAATTACCCTCGTTTACCGAGATGCCCGCGTATCATATGCCAATTTGGCGCAATATTTTCATCACTACTTGGCAGCGCCTGAGCGGCTTTATCAAACGTGCTGGCAAAACAATTGTCATGGTGGTTATTTTACTCAGTGCATTAAACTCGATTGGTACCGACGGTTCGTTTGGCAATGAGAATACAGATAAATCACTTTTGGCTAAGGCTGCACAAGTGGTCACTCCAATCTTTGAGCCGATTGGGTTAAAAGAGGAAAACTGGCCTGCTACAGTTGGTGTTGTGACTGGTATGTTCGCCAAAGAAGCTATCGTTGGCACTTTAGATGCGCTTTACACCGGTGCTGCAGATGAAGGGGGAGAGTTTTCATTGTTGGCTGCGTTAAAAGAAGCGCTGATGACGATAGTGGACAATAGTAAAGATCTTATTGCAAACCTTGGTGATCCGTTGGGACTTAACGAATTAGAGTCTGGCGCAGAAAGTGGTACTGCGCTACTCACCGCAATGGCCGCGAAATTTAATGGTCAAATCGGTGCATTTAGTTATCTTGTCTTTATCTTGCTCTATACTCCTTGTGTAGCGGTATTAGGTGCAATTAAACGTGAATCAGGCGGTAAGTGGATGTGGCTTGTTATTGGCTGGACGACCTCAATTGCTTATATCATGGCGACTTTAGTCTACCAAGCTAGCCAGTTAAGCACCTCGCCAACGAGTGCTTCGCTTTGGATTGTAGCGATGTTGTTGTTTGGATTTGCGTGGTGGAAAGGGTTGTCTCGACTTGGTAATAGACTCAATCAACCGCCAACCTATCAAATAAACTTAGGTTAGTTATTAAAAGCTTGGTTCCCGGCGCTTAGAGCGCCGTTTTTTATGTTTGGTATCAAGCAAAAAAAGCAGTGTCAACTGAGTCAACACTGCCAACAACTCTAAATCAATCAAGGGGAGTCTTCACAGAGCAGACTACGCTGTGTTATTGACGGAAGGGTGACGCAATAATGAAAGATTTATGACTGTGAAAATTTCACTTTGCTTCTCGCTAAAAATCGCTTAATTTTTAGTTCTATTTTGCTGTTAACAGGGACAATAATGATAACCAATGATACTTCTCTTATTTTGCGCCACCTTGATACTATTCATGCGCTACTCTCAAATTCATATTGGGCAAAACAGATGCCTAAAGCGTTGCTAGAAAAAGCCATTCAAAATAGCCTGAGTTTCATTTATTTGGATGACAAAGGCGAGTTTCAAGGCTTTTGTCGCGTGATAACCGACTATGCCACCTTTGCCTATCTTGCCGACGTGATAGTTGATGAAAGTGCTAGAGGTAAAGGGGTAGGCAAAGCGATTGTTCAAGCTGTGGTTGAGCATCCAGAGCTACAAGGTCTGAGACGCTTTATGTTGGCGACTCTTGATGCGCATACTTTATATGAAAAATTTGGCTTTGTAGCGGTGCCAGATCCAAGTATTTTGATGCAGATCTGCCATCCCACTATATATTCGGATTTACAAGATTAATTTCAGGTTTTTTACTCATTTATATTTTGTTTTTTAGAACGAATACTGGATAAATTCATTTACCCTGAACATAATAAAGACGATAACAACAACAGGTGTTTTTTATTATGTTACTGCTCGCGACTATCTATTTGGCTGCTGCGATATTTGCGGTGCCAATCGCTAAACGGCTAGGGCTTGGCTCTGTGCTTGGATATTTATTGGCAGGGATCTTAATTGGTCCTCACCTTCTTCATCTTGTGGGGGAGCAAACCGACGTCATGCACTTTGCCGAGTTTGGTGTAGTGATGATGCTATTCTTAGTTGGACTGGAGTTACAACCGAAAAGGCTATGGACGATGCGTCGCTCTATAGTTGGTCTTGGTGGTTTACAAGTGGTTATAACAACGGCTGTACTCTATTTCGCGATTGATTTAGCGCTTGGCTTTTTGTGGCAGCAATCATTAGCCATTGCATTAATGTTGGCACTGTCTTCTACCGCCATTGCACTGCAAACCTTAAATGAAAAAGGCTTGATTAAACAATCTGGCGGTCAAAATGCGTTTTCGGTGTTGTTATTTCAAGATATAGCCGTGATCCCCATTCTCGCGATTATGCCGTTGTTAGCATTTAGTGATTTGGCTGTGAGTGATGGTCACGGAAATTTATTACACGCTTTTCCGACTTACCTTCAAGTGGCTATTTCTGTTTTTGTCATTTTAGCTATTATCGCTGCTGGGCACTATGTCGCTGCGCCGTTATTTAGATATATCGCCAGCACTCGAATGCGCGAATTATTTACCGTGGTGGCGCTATTTATCGTTATCGCAACCGCGTTATTGATGCAAAGTATCGGTTTATCTCCTGCGCTTGGGACATTTCTCGCGGGTGTCGTCCTCGCGGAAAGTGAATTTCGCCATGAATTAGAAGCCGATATCGAGCCGTTTAAAGGGCTGTTACTTGGGCTATTTTTCATCACAGTCGGCGCATCAATTGACTTTGCTTTATTAGCTGAAAAGTGGTCATTTATTTTGGCTTCAGTGCTGCTGTTAATGGGGTTAAAGGCAGTTATTTTATATTTGTTGGCGATGGCGTTTTCACTGCACCAGCGAGCGATATGGTTATTTACTGCTGCCCTGTGTCAAGGCGGAGAGTTCGCGTTTGTACTACTTTCGGTTACTGGCAGTTTAGCAATCTTAACTCCAGATCAAGCCGCGTTAGTTACGTTGGTTGTTGCGGTATCTATGCTCGGATCGCCCCTCATTTTTATTCTTTATGACAAAATCGTTGAACGTCAGGCCAATACTACCCATGAAGAAGATAGCTTAGAGACGATGGAAGCGACACAAAACGTCATAGTGATCGGCTATGGGCGTTTTGGTCAAGTGATAGGACGTTTGCTCCACGCGCAGGGCTATCATTTGTCAATTTTGGATCACAGTCCAAGTCAAATTGAGCTACTACGTCGCTTTGGCAATCAAGTGTTTTATGGCGATGGTGCACGATTAGATTTGCTTGAAGCCGCAGGGGCTCACGAGGCGCAAATGCTGGTTGTGGCGATTGATGAACCAGATAAAACCCTCGAAATCGTCAGGTTGGCGCAACAACACTTCCCTCATCTAAAACTCGTGGTTCGTGCGACTGACCGTCGTCATGCCTACCAATTGATAAAATTGGGTGTTACTGCGTTTGAGCGAGAGACCTTTGTCTCTGCTGTGAAGTTAGGTGAACAGGCGCTCAAGTTATTGGGTCATAGTGAAGAAGATGTTGCACGAGCGGGCCACCTCTTTACCAAACACGATGTTGAATCTATGCATATGCTCGCTGATGTGTGGGGAGACGATGAAAGTTATGGTATTGCGATTCGTCAGCGTATGGCAGACCTCAAACAAGTGCTGCAGGCGGACGAAAAAGCACAAGAAGATCTTAATACCTGCCATGGTGAAAATTGTGAAGATAAACCATCAGCTATTGAACGATAGCGTATAAATATTGGATTAGATCAGTATGTTGAGAGTGACATTAGAGCAATGGCGCATGTTTAGAGCCGTTGTCGAATATGGTGGTTTTAATCAAGCTGCCAAAGAAGTACATAAAAGCCAGTCAAGTATCCACACTGCGGTCCATAAAATTGAGGAGGGCCTTGGTGTTAAGCTTTTTAGAGTCGAAGGGCGAAGAACTTTGTTGACCGAAGCGGGTGAAATGATGCTGCGCCGTGCCAATTATCTATTGGAAGAAGCGGCAAAAGTGGAAGCGGTTGGTCAGACGCTAGGCGAGGGAGTCGAGAGTCAACTGCGCATAGCGGTCGATGAAATTTTTCCACAGCAGGTGCTCTATAAAGTGCTAGAAAATACATCTGCACAATATCCCTTGCTGCGTGTCGAGTTAGTTGAGTCTGTATTAACGGGTGCATCTGAACTTTTGCAAAATACTGACGTAGACATCGCCATTTCTCCTGTGACTTTACAAGACGGGTTCAGTGAAGAGTTGTGCCAAATCGAGTTTATTGCAGTGGCAAATCCCAATCACGCATTACACCAATTTGGTCGCGCGCTTACATTCGAGGACTTAAAGTCCCATCGTCAAATCGTAGTAAGAGACTCTGCAATCTCGCGTAAAAAAGATGAAGGTTGGTTGGGGGCGCATCAACGTTGGACGGTGAGCCATATGACAACCTCGATAGATATGATAGCGCAAGGCTTAGGATTTGCTTGGTTGCCCATTCCGGCTATCAAAACGCAACTAGACTCTGGCGTTTTGAAACCGCTACCACTATCACAACATAGTCAGCGTAAAGCACAGCTTCATCTCATTTTTAAAGATGGTGACAGACTTGGGCCCGCCGCGCGCGCATTTATTGGTGAATTAAGATATCAGTGCATGCAGCTGGAAGATTCTATTGAGTAGAATGGTTGATATTAAATTATCAAATTTTATCCGTTTCAAACAGGCAATAGACTGAGATCATCAACATGCGTTTGGAGCGAAACATGCGATATATTCGAAAAGCACAAGATAGAGGTAAAGCAGATTTTGGTTGGTTACAAAGCCAACATAGTTTCTCATTTGGTCGATATTATGATCCCGCCCACATGGGATTTGGTAATCTTAGGGTGATCAATGATGATACCGTACTTGGTGGTCATGGCTTTGATACTCATGGTCACCGAGATATGGAAATTATTTCCTATGTCATTGACGGTGAATTAGCACATCAAGATAGTATGGGCAATCAGTTTACTGTGGCGGCAGGTGAAGTTCAGAGAATGAGCGCAGGTAGTGGCATTCTTCATTCAGAATATAATGCTTCAAAGACAGCGCCTGCCCATTTTTTACAAATTTGGATAGAGCCAAAGCTTAAAGGCATAACGCCGAGTTATGAACAAATTCAAATTAAACAAAGTAGTGCACTTACGCCCATTGTTACGCCTACAGGCGTGGGGGGCACTCTGAGTATCAATGCTGAAGCTGAAATACACCGTTTGCAGTTACATCAAGGTCAACAGATTCAACTGAATGCGCACGCGCAAAAAGCCTATTTGCACATTGTTGGCGGCGAAGTGACGCTCGATAGTGAGGCATTTCAGCAAGGAGACGGTATCGGCCTGAATGCCGGTGACAACATGCAGGTTACTGCAGTAACAGATGTTGAAGCGCTGTGGTTTTTATTACTTAATTAATAAATTCAGCGCCTCAAACTAAAGGAATTGAAGAATGACAGAACCAATTCAACTTGCGGTAATTGCCCTTGTCGTTCTGCTAAGTGGTATTTCAAAGTCTGGCTTTGCAGGCGCATTAGGGGCGTTTTCTGTTCCAATTTTGATGATGGTGTTGAATCCTAAGGACGCCATTGCTTTGATGCTTCCGCTACTTATCGTGGCGGATGTTTTTAGCCTGAAGAGTTACTGGCGCTTATGGAACATGACGGAACTAAAGCGGTTATTGCCAGGTACGCTAGTCGGGATAGCTTTAGCAACGCTTTTTCTTCAGGGCGTCAGTGAATTTTGGCTGACGGTTGTGATTGCAGCGATGAGCATAATATTTGCGCTTAAAAGCCTACTTATTAAAAATACACCTGAAAGTGTTGGGCACTTAAGGTTACTGGCAGCGAGCACCTCTACAGCAGCTGGTATCTCCACCACCTTAATTCATGCTGGCGGCCCACCACTTATGGTGTATTTTAACACTCGAAAATTGGAGCCAACGGCTTATATCGCGACGGTTGCGGTACTATTTGCACTGATGAATGTGATTAAGTTGGCGACCTTCTCTGCAACTGGGTTGTTACAGTGGCAACATGTGCTGCTTGCTATTTGTTTTACACCTTTAGCATTGCTCGGTAATAGACTCGGCGTGTACCTTGCGAAACGCTTGCCTAAAAAGCAATTTTTGCTGGTGATGAACGGACTACTGCTCATGCTTGGAGTGGTATTAATTGGTAAATTGCTGTGATGGTATCGGTTACCAAAATCTAGCAAAGTAAATGCCCACAACATGTTGTGGGCATAGAAAGCTATAGCTGCTCTTCCATCTCTTTTTGATACTCATCTGCAAGCTGCGACTTTTCACTTTTATCAAGTACCTTACCTGCACGTTGGAAAAATGCTTGCTCTTCGTCAGCTAAGTGATGCTCAACTTTGTCTTTGAGTTTTTTCAATTTAGTTAGCCAACTAGGATCGGAAAACTCCGTCTTATCCAGTGCTTCAATTAACTCATCAATCTCATGATGCTCGGCGATACCGTGGCGAGAGTCTTCGATCGTCATGTCGCTTTCCATTAACGGGGCGTAAAAGTACCTTTCTTCTGCGATGGCATGCGCTTCTAGCGCGTCTTTCAACTCTTTATAGTACTTTTCACGGACTTTTGAATCACCAGAAGTGTCAGCCAACATATTCAAAAGGGCGCGTTGATGATCATGATCTTGCTTTATTGCATTAAAAATTTCCATGTAGGTTACCTCTTGTTTTAGTTTAAAACGTCTGCTTTGGTAGTGTTTTTGAAAAACGATATGAGCTTGCTCCGGTGCGCTTCATTATTCGTTTTGATGATGAGCAGCCATTTGCCCTCTGCGATTTTATTCATTACTGCTTGATTAAATGCATCTTTATCTGGACGCAAAGAAATAAGGCCTGAAGCAAATAGCCCTATAAATAAGCCGGGGCTTAGTAAAGCGATAAACGTCAAATAAGGATTCGCTTGTGTAAAAGCGGGGCCGTAGCTCACTAACAGTCCGGCGATGAGAAAGCCTAATATCACCCCCATACTGCCAAGGTACAAATGCCAATTGAGCATATTTTTGGCAAGACGACTTTCGCTTTTAGATTCAAGCTTTTTGTCAGCATTCTTATCATTCGGATTGACCAATTCTAGATGCTCATGCTGAACAAGGTGACTATTTAGCAATTCATTTTGCAATTTTTCTGCGGCTACTCTCCCTGTTAGAACAGCCCCAACTCTATGATCTGCATAGGATAATATTTCAAGATTACCCATTACTCCTCCTAAATTCGTTGCAGCTTGTAATTATTCAAACTGCAAGTGTTATACCGACAGAAAGAGCTTTTTAATCTATTGAATTTTATGGATAATTCCGATTTCCGTGGATTCTAAGATTGAATAAATGAAGCACTAGCCAGAAAGAATTACCGAGTAGTTACTACATGTTTTGATACAACATAATGATTTTAAAGATAGGTTAGGGATGAAATTGGCATATTTACTCATATCGTATCAAAAAATTTACAAAGATATGTTTTGTTACTTAATTCAAGATATTAAGTTTGGGTCTGTTTTTTAAACAAATGCATGAAAGCATTGCATAAATATTTAAAGTAAATTAAATATTATTAAAATGTTAAATTTGGGGTTTATTTATTCGAATTGCTGCCTAGTCTAATAAGGCATGGCGAGTGCCAATGGGCCTGCCATGTCTTCTGCAGTTGAAGGAGAAAACAGTCATATTTCATCCAATGCTTCTTGTAAAGCGATGATGAAAAGGACAATAAAACAACAATACTAGGAGTGTAATTCGTGAAATTATCTACAGTAACTATGGCTACGGCATGTGCGATTGCGTTTACTTCGCTCAGTGCTCAGGCTGCGACAAAACAATATTTAAATCAGCAAGCTGACATTAATACTATGCTTAAATCGGCTTCTCAGACTGTGTTAAGTACACAGCCAGAGGTACTGATTGGCTTAGAAAGTGCGAGCCAGCTAAAAGAGCTTAAAAGCTTTAATAGTAAAAAAGGTGAAGTAACTAAGCGTTTCCAACAAATGTATCAAGGATTACCGGTGATCGGCGATTCGGTCATTTTAACCTTTGACGATGCCGGTACGCTTAAGAAGGCTCACGGCGCAGCAGTTTATAACATCGCGGCTGACATCGGTTCGGTAAAACCTAAGCTAAATGCCAAAATGGCATTGAGTCAGTTTGAAAAGCAATCACTTAGTGCAGGCAAAAAGCTTAAAAAGCATAATGAGAAATCTCGTCTTGCGATCTGGCTTGATAGTAATTCAACGGCGCGTTTAGTGTATGAAGTCACTTTTGTTACTTATGGTGATGAGCCTAAGCGCCCATATTTGATCATTGATGCAAATACAGGTGAAGTGTTAGAAAGTTTCAACAACTTGCAGCATGCCAATGCGACGGGTCCAGGCGGTAACCAAAAGACGGGTCGCTATCAGTATGGTACTGATTATGATCATTTAGACGTGGCGCAGTCAGGCAACACTTGTACCATGACTAATGCGAATGTTAAGACAATCAACCTAAATCACGGTAGCAGTGGTTCGACTGCACATAGCTTTACGTGCCCAGAAAATACAGTTAAAGAAATTAATGGTGCGTACTCACCGCTAAACGATGCCCATTATTTTGGCAATGTAGTATTTAACATGTACAACGATTGGCTAGGTACTGCACCATTGTCGTTCCAGCTTAAAATGCGTGTACACTATAGTAGCAATTATGAAAACGCGTTCTGGGATGGCAGCGCGATGACATTTGGTGATGGTGCAAATACATTCTATCCGTTGGTAAGTCTTGATGTATCTGCTCACGAAGTGAGTCACGGTTTCACAGAGCAAAACTCAGGCTTAGTATACCGTTATAAGTCAGGTGGCTTGAACGAAGCGTTTTCTGATATGGCTGGTGAAGCCGCTGAATTTTATATGAAAGGCAGCAATGATTGGTTAGTTGGTCAAGATATCTTTAAAGGTAGCGGGGCACTGCGTTATATGAATGACCCAACGCAAGACGGTCGCTCAATCGATCACCAATCTAATTATACGTCCAGCATGGATGTTCATCACACCTCAGGGGTGTTCAACAAAGCTTTTTACAACCTAGCAACTACGGCAGGTTGGGATACGAAAAAAGCCTTTATCGTAATGGCAAAAGCTAACCAAATGTATTGGACCGCGAATACTGACTGGGACTTAGCTGGTAACGGCGTAATGGACGCAGCATGTGACCTAGGATATGAGCCCGGTGATGTGCAAGCCGCGCTAGCTGCGGTTGGTGTTAACTCCAACTTAAGCTCTGGCAGTAGCTGTGATACAAATCCACCACCACCTCCCGGTGGCGACGAAGAGTTGACGAATGGTCAACCTCGTACTGGGATCAGTGGCGCGGCAAAAGAGCAAATGTTTTTTACCCTTGATGTGCCAGCTGATGCGACTAGCCTAAACTTCACCACTTCTGGTGGTAGCGGTGATGCTGACCTTTATGTGAAATTTGGTTCTCGTCCGACGCTAGACACCTATGATTGCAATAGCACAACGTCTACAAGCAACGAAAGCTGCGACATTAGCAACATTCAAGCTGGTAAGTACTACGTGATGGTTGAAGCGTGGAATCAGATTTCGGGTGTAACGTTGACTGGTACATATAGCTCAACGGGTGGAACTCAACCAATTGACCGCACTGAGTCAAATATCAGCGTGGCGTCTGGCGGTTGGACACGTTTCACGCAAGATCTAAATGCTAGCTACAACAACCTTGAAGTGAGTATTTCAGGTGGTTCAGGTGATGCGGATCTATACGTAAACTTTGGCTCTCAATCAACAACGTCGAGCTATCAGTGTCGCCCTTATAAAAACGGTAACAACGAGACTTGTACGATTGCAAACCCACAACAAGGTACTTGGTATATTGATTTACGTGGCTATAACGCAGCAAGCGGTGTAACACTGAATATCAAAGCGAACTAAGTAACAGCTTATAGGGAGCGCAAGCTCCCTTGTTGTTAGGGCCTAAATAAAGTCAGAAATTTATCTCATTTGAATAATCCTCTTATTTTGCTCAGTGCTTAAATCATGTTGTTATTCAAATGAGTTGAGGATACAACAATGAAATTAACTACATCTATGCTACTGAGCATTGCCTGTTTGAGTGGCTTTTCTGAAGCGTCTGAAGAGGTTTGGGTGACGATGGATGCGAAGTCTAGCCAGCATTTCCAAGTTCATAATTCTATTCGTGGTACTCACTTCGAGCAGCTTTCTTTACCAAACAGCGAAGTCAAAGCGTTAAAAGTACCCGCAAACTTACATGCACACCTGAGTGCATTTATGCACGACGAATATCACCGCTGCGGTGGTTTTGTCGCCCATGATTCCTTAGAGCAGGCGCAAAGCTATCTTGCACAGTTAGAAAGCGTAAATCCAAGTGCGACACTGGTTAATTACAGCATCGATAATCCTACACGGGTTAACAGCTTAATTTCAAAAGTCAGTACAGTGAGCTTAGACAGCAGTGTCAACTCGCTAACTAGTTTTTATAACCGCTATTATACCTCGCAAACAGGCATTGATGCCGCTGCATGGGTCAAGCAAACATGGAGTGATATTGCAGCAAGTCGCTCAGATATTAGTGTTGAATATTTTAGCCATTCTTGGGCTCAGCCCTCAGTGATTGTCACTATTCCAGGCAGCGAACTGAGTGATGAAATCGTTATTATCGGCGGGCATCTTGATTCAATTAACCAATCTAACTCAAATGGGCTTGCGCCGGGGGCGGATGATAATGCCTCAGGGATAGCTGTGCTGACCGAAGCGCTAAGCGCTATTGTTGAAGATGGGTATCAGCCTCAGCGGACAATCCAAATCATGGGTTTTGCGGCAGAAGAAGTTGGGCTTCGAGGTTCTAAAGCTATCGCGCAGTCGTACAGTTCTCAGGGAAAAAACGTAGTCGGTATGACACAGTTTGATATGACTGGACGCAATGGCAGTAGTGCGGATATTGTGATGATGACAGACTATACAAACAGCGCACAGAATCAGTTCTTAGGCCAATTAATTGAAACTTATTTGCCAAACCTAAGCTATGCCTATGACCAATGCGGCTATGGTTGCTCTGATCATGCATCTTGGTATCAGCAAGGGTTCCCAGCTTCAATGCCATTTGAATCAAGAATGTCTGAGATCAACAGAAAAATTCATACCACCAACGATACTGAATTTGATTCAACACATGCACAAAAATTTGCAAAACTCGCGCTGGCATTTGTTGCTGAGCTTGGTAAAAACGCGGGGGATACACCTCCGCCACCGCCAAACAATGAGCTTGAAAATGGTGTGGCTAAAACTGGCATTTCCGGTGCATCTAAAAGCCAACAGTTTTTCACCATGGAGGTTCCACAAGGTGCAACTAATTTAACTTTTACCACGTCAGGTGGTACTGGTGATGCCGATC
Organism: Pseudoalteromonas sp. A757; assembly: GCF_004103285.1. Classification (NCBI taxonomy): domain Bacteria; kingdom Pseudomonadati; phylum Pseudomonadota; class Gammaproteobacteria; order Alteromonadales; family Pseudoalteromonadaceae; genus Pseudoalteromonas; species Pseudoalteromonas sp. A757. The sequence continues at coordinate 156,729 of NZ_QNQN01000065.1, read as the reverse complement.
TCTACGTTCGCTATGGCTCCAAACCTACTTTGGACACTCATGACTGCAAGAGCACTAACTCGTCTAGTAACGAGCAATGCAATATTTCCGCTGTGCAAACTGGTACGTATTATGTGATGGTTGAGGCATGGAATGCGATTTCGGGAGTTAGTTTGGTAGGGCAGTACGATACCTCGAGTGGCAATACGCCTATTGACGAAACCATTGGTAGTATTTCTGTTGCCAGCGGACAGTGGCAGTATTTTAGTCAAGCACTTGCTGCGGGATACCAAACCCTGACAATTACAACGTCGGGAGGCACGGGAGATGCGGATCTTTATGTTAATTTTGGCGCACAACCTAATACTAACACCTACCAATGTCGACCATACAAAAATGGCAATAATGAGGTATGTACGATCTCCAATCCTCAGGCTGGTACTTGGTATATCGGTCTACAAGGCTATCAAGCCGCAAGCAATGTAACGCTAAATATTAGCGCGAATTAAAACACGTTTAAAATCAAGATCGGAGATAAAACCTTGTTTATCTTCGGTCTTGGTGCTTAGTGATACATTGATTTAGAGAGATTTGATTTAATTGATATTCTGCTTCTGGTAGACTCGATGAGTTATATTAGGAGTTGCGTGTGCCACATAAGTTCTCAGTTAAGATATTAATTCATCTCTTATTATTATTTTGCGGATTGTGGGCAAGCTACTTGTTCAATGTAGCACAGGATGAAGAAAGTGTCCTTGTACAAACTAAAACTAACCTAGAAAAGCTCAATAGCTATATTCAGGCTGAGTTTACTCGCTATCAAGCCATCCAAACTCAATTGAGTCTAAGTACGTTGGTGCAATCAGGCTTACAGCAAGCAAGTACGAAAGACACCAATGAACTGGACAGGTACCTTCAGGACATCCAAATATCCAGTGGTGCGTCAGACGTTTACCTGTTAGACCTCAGTGGAACTGTGATTGCGAGCAGCAACTGGTATTTGCCGCATAGCTACAAAGGCAGTAATTTTGCCTTTCGCCCCTATTTTTACGAAACAATCGAGGGCAACGAGCATGTTTCTTTCGCGCTCGGTTTGCGTTCCAAAACCCGCGGGTTTTATTTTGCTAAGTCTGTCTACAAAGACGGAACACTTGTGGGCGTTGTGGTGATGAAGGTTAACGCCAGTAAATTTGAGTCTGATAAAGCCCAGCTTGATACAGGAACTGATAGTCATTTCTTAATCGTGGACGGCAATAATATTGTGCTGGCATCTGATGTTGAGCAGTGGCGGTTAGCCTCGTTAGGGGAATTGTCCCCTACAAAGCGCAAAGAAATTGAATCCTCAAGGCAGTTTGAAAATGAATCTCTGTTTCCGATTGATTGGCGCGTACTTTCACCAACCAGAGTTAAAACTTCATCTCATGGCAGCGACGCGCTGATGCAAAAGAGGCCGCTTAACAAGCAATATACACTTTATTTGCTGCATGATACTGCGCCCATCAAAGCAGCGCAATGGCCGCGGCTTGGGGTAACCGCACTGATATTAATCATACTCTTCGTTGTTGTTGAGTACACTTTGAGTAAACTGACAGGATACAGGCAGCTGCTTTTCAGCCAACGCAGTCTAGAGGCTGAGGTTGCCAGCCGCAAGCAAGCGCTCGAGCAGGCCCAAGATGCACTTATTCGTGCTGCTAAGTTGGCGACTATAGGGCAGCTCAGCGCCAGTATTAACCATGAAATCAATCAACCACTTAGTGCCATGAGTGCATATGTTGCCAGCGCTAAACGGTTGGCTCAAAAGGGAGATGTGAGCAAAGTAGTCGAAAACATGGTACTGATCCAATCTTTAATCACTCGGGTGCATAAAATCGTGGCGCAGCTAAAGTCTTTTAGCCAGCATCATGATAATAAAATGCTGGTGGCCAACCTTAAACACTCAGTAGATAACGCCTTGGTTATAGTTGGACCTGAACTCAAACGCTACGGTGTAGCAATCCAAAGTGAGGGGCTTGCGTGCAATATCTGGGTTGACCCATTTAAGTTTGAGCAAGTTTTGGTGAATATTTTGAGTAACGCGTGCCAAGCCATTGTTGAGCAAGATAACAAGTGTATTTATATTCGCGCCGTGGAGCATGAAGGCAAGATCCAGTTGTCTATTATTGACTCAGGCGAAGGGATTAAGCAACATGCATTATCCAACATATTTGAACCGTTCTACACCACTAAATCAGGTAATGGCTTGGGCTTAGGGCTATCCATTTCAAAGCAGATCATTGAATCATTTCATGGCAAACTCAGTGCCCATAATCATCCTCAAGGTGGTGCCGAGTTTTTAATTAGTTTACACACAAAGAATCCGCAAAATGACTGAAGAGAAAACACTGTTAATCATCGATGATGAACAAAGTATACGAGATGCACTAAAGCAACTATTCGAAATAGAAGGGTACTCAGTGCAATGTTTTTCCAGTGCGGCGCCTGCACTAAAAAAGCTAACTCGTCAGTTTCAAGGTGTTGTGCTTTGTGACATCAACATGCCCGAGATCAATGGTATTCAATTTTTAGAGCAGGTAATGCAGTTTGATTCTGAGTTACCTGTGGTATTTCTAACCGGCTTTGCGGATGTTGAAGTGGCGGTAAAAGCCATTCAAAAAGGGGCTTACGATTTTTTTGAAAAGCCTGTGTCAGAGCCGCTACTTGATTGCATAGAAAGGGCGCTTGATAAACGCCGGTTGGTGATGGAAAACCGACAACTCAAAGCGCAGGTCAAGAAAAAGTCTGCGCCGGGCGTGCGGATCTTAGGTGAGACAAAACAAATGCAGCAAATGCTACATTTGCTTGATGCCGTAATTGATACCCCAGCTGACGTACTGATTGAAGGTGAGACCGGTACTGGAAAGGAGTTGGTGGCGCGATACTTACATGACCATAGCGAGCGCTCAAATCATAACTTCGTTGCCATCAATTGCGGTGCCATACCAGAAGAACTGATTGAAAGTGAATTATTTGGTGCCAAAAGTGGTGCATTTACAGGGGCTAAAGAGTCTCGCGAGGGGAAGTTTTCTTTTGCCCAAGGCGGCACGGTTTTTTTGGATGAAATCGAAGCCATGTCTGCGGCTTTACAAGTGAAGCTGCTGCGCGTTTTAGAAGAAAGAAGCGTTACGCCTGTTGGCAGCAACACCGCGATAGCACTGGACATCAGGGTGGTTGCAGCGACAAAAGTGGATTTACAAACTTTAGTCGCGCAAGGTAAATTCCGCTCGGATTTATTTTATCGTCTTAACCTCGTCAAAGTAATGATCCCATCACTTCGTTCCAGAAAAGCTGATATTCCGCTGCTATATAAACACTTTAGCTCCATTGCCGCCACTCGCTTTCATAAACCTATGCAGCCTGTTAGCCCTGAATTAGAGGCGCAGCTACTGGCACAAGATTGGCCTGGAAACGTGCGAGAGCTGAGAAACCACGCCGAGCGCCATATTTTACTCGGTGGTGCGATGACTGCGAATAACAACATACAGAGCAATTTGTCTGATGAAACGTTGAGTTTGGCTGAGAAGGTGAGCTACTACGAGCAATCGTTAATTGAAGAAGCATTGGCGCAAAGCCAAGGCAGTATTAAAGATGCGATGAATTTGCTAAAAGTACCGAGAAAAACCTTGTACGATAAGATGAGCAAGTATGGATTAAATCGCACTATGTTCACCAATGATGATGGGTGAGTTTAGTGACACTATATAGATTTAAGTGTGTGGAAAGCCGCACAATTTAGCTGGTGTTAATCTTTTGTTTTAATTTATATATCTGATTTATATCAAAAAATAAACTCTGGTCTCAGAATTGCGTTGTCTTTAGCGACAATAATCAAAAAATGAGACAAGTTATGACAGCAAGTAAATCTTTAGTGGCGGTGGCAGTTGCCAGTGCAACGTTATCAGCCTCTGCGCTAGCCGCAGACTACAGCATTTATGGTAAAGCAGAAGTTCAAATTGCCAACACCGACAAAGGGGTGATGCGCTATACCAAAGAGGGCACACAAATTGACGCGCCATTTTCAAGAATTGGTGTAAAAGGTACTCACGGCTTATCAAGCGATCTAAAACTCGTCTACAAATATGAAGTACAAGTTAAAGGTTTTGAACACGACGATACCACCGAGCCATTTTCAGCAAGGAATACCTATGTTGGCCTTGAAGGTAAATTTGGTACAGTTTTAGTGGGCAGGAACGACACGCGTTTTAAGTTCAGTGAAGGTAAAATCGATCAATTCAACGAAACCCAAAGTGATATTGCCCAAGTGCTAGCTGGCCAAGACAGAGTTGGTGATTCAATTACCTATTCTTCACCTAAATGGAACGACTTTTCTTTTTCTCTGAGCTACACACCTAAAGACGACGCGAGCAACGATGAAACCGGATTTGCAGCAACCGCAATTTATGGTGACCGAGCATTAAAAAGTAAAGATTACTATGTTGCCTTAAGCCATACAGACAGTATTGGTAATTTAGTTGCTACACGTATCGCAGTGGCTTATAAGTGGCAAAAGCTACAACTTGGAGCCATTATCCAAGATAGCGAAAATCTAGCGAAAGACAAATCAGGAAATGGTTATGTACTAAGTGCAAGTTATCAACTCGACGATAATTGGCGTCCGAAACTACAGTTTGCCAAGGACTCAAGCGGATTACGTCACAGCGAAGATGCAACTCAGTGGACGCTAGGTACAGACTATATTTTTGATAAACAAACTAACTTATATGTGATGGCAACGCAGCTCGACCTTGAAACGCAAGACGATACTAGCATCGCAGTTGGCTTAAAATACAAGTTTTAAAGGCTCAAGACAATGACAGAAGAGAATAAAAAAACGATAAAAACGCAGCTGTTTCTGTGGCTTGGTCCCTTAGTTATGTTAGTGATCTGTTCGGTTGAGCCACCATCTGGCATGTCGGTTGAGGCATGGAGAACCGCTGGCTTAGCGTTTTGGCTAGCCTCTTGGTGGATAACGGAAGCAGTACCTATTCCAGCAGCCTCTTTATTACCCTTGGTTATTTCGCCTTTGGTTGGCATTGCTTCTATTAAAGCGGTCGCCGCGCCCTTTGCGCACCCTTTGATTTATCTATTCCTTGGTGGATTTTTGCTCTCGATTGCCATGGAAAGGTGGGGGCTGCATAAACGTATTGCGCTGAATACGATGTTGTTCGCAGGAACTAAACCAAGCATACAGATCTTGGCGATGATGGGCGTGACAGCATTTTTGTCCATGTGGATGTCGAATACGGCAACGGCGGTCATGATGTTACCTATTGCGCTCTCGGTTATTCACTTGGTGAAAGAGCAGGGGGGAGATAGCCAGAGCTTTGCCAAAGCGCTATTACTTTCTATCGCTTATGGTGCAAGCATTGGCGGCATTGCAACCTTAATCGGTACGCCACCAAATGCGTTAATGGCAGCGTATTTATCAGACAGTTATCAAATTGAGATTGGTTTTGCCACTTGGATGATGATTGGTGTGCCTCTGTCTTTGGTGATGCTGGCATTTGCTTGGTTTTGGTTGACCAAAGTGACTTACAAGGTCGATAAAGAAGAAATTAATGTTGATACTAAGTCGTTATTTACTTCCCAATTAAAAGCACTAGGAGAAATGTCTCGTGCGGAGAAAGGGGTTTTTGCGGTATTTATTTTAGCGGCAGTATGCTGGATCTTTAGGCCGCTAATTGGTGATGTTACGGGTCTTAAATTGTCAGATACTGGCATTGCAATTGCGGCTGCACTGTTACTCTTTGTTCTTCCAGCCAAGTCGGGAAGTGACGAACGTATTTTAGATTGGGAAAGCGCGGCTAAGGTGCCTTGGGGTATCTTGCTATTATTTGGCGGTGGTTTATCACTAGCAGCACAGATCAAATCTTCAGGACTTGCCGATTACATCGCTAACTTACTTGCGGGCGCGGATGCCATGGGCTTAGTACTTGGCGTGCTTGTTGTTGCCGCACTTATTACATTCTTAACGGAAATTACCAGTAATACCGCAACGGCAGCAGGCTTTTTGCCTTTACTTGGTCCGGTGGCTGAATCAATCACAGGTTCACCTTTAGCTTGGGTTATCCCAGCTGCAATCGCGGCCAGTTGTGCCTTTATGATGCCCGTTGCAACACCACCAAATGCCATCGTATTTGGCTCGGGTGAGATTAAAATTAAAGACATGATAAGAGCTGGATTTGTTTTAAACTTGGTCGCGATAGGGCTAATTACAATTGTTACCTTGACTTTGGCAAGGAGCATACTAGGGTTTTAAAGTTGCCATTCTCCACAGGCTGTGTCCATCGAAGGGCAACTCGGTCATACGCAGCCTGTCTCTATAGTAATACCTAGCTTTTTGAAGATAGACCCGTTGTTTTTTCCTTGCTATATTCGAATTAGACATTAGCAGGACCTGATAATGATTGAAGATAATACCAGCACCCTAATCGCTACATTTACTCAGTTAAAAAGTCGCTTTAACCAAGAACCTTATCCCGCGCTTGAAAAGCGTTTACGCCTATTAACCGAAATAAAATCACGCATGTTGCAGCGGCAAGATCAATTAGTCGAGGCGGCAGATCAGGATTTTGGTACTCGGAGTCGATTCGATACCGTGATTGCAGACATCATGCCTTGCATCAATTCGATTGATTATATCGCGAAGCACCTGCGCAAATGGAGCAAAGTGCAGCATCGTTCACCCGGTGCGCAGTGGCTACCATCTAAGGCAAAAATTGAGATTGTGCCAAAAGGAGTCGTGGGCGTGATAGCCCCGTGGAATTATCCAATTCAGTTGGCGATTGTTCCCGTGATTACCGCCCTCGCCGCTGGTAACAAAGTTATGCTTAAGTTAAGCGAGTTCACTCCCAAGGTGAATACGGTGATAAGAGCCATTTTTAAAGGATTGGACAATGAAGTGTGCGTCATTGAAGGCGGGCCTGATATTGCATCAACGTTTACTGAACAGCCATTCGATCACTTGCTATTTACAGGCTCAACAGCAGTTGGCAAAAAGGTGATGGCGGCTGCGGCTAAAAATCTCACGCCGGTCACCTTAGAGTTAGGGGGGAAATCACCTGTTATAGTGCTTGATGACGCCGATATCAGCGGCGCTGCGATGAGCGTGTTAATGGGTAAGCTCTCAAATTCAGGTCAAATCTGTGTTGCACCAGATTATGTATTAGTGCACGAAGAAAAATACGACGTATTTATTACTGAGCTAAAACAGCACTACGAAAAAACATATAAATCGAAAGTAGGTGTAAAAAACCAAACTTCAATTATTAACGACAGACAATTTCAGCGCTTAAATGACATTATTACTGATGCCAGAAGTAAAGGCGCGAATGTGTGGCAAGCTGAGACCGCACGCGACAATCGTCAGCTCCCTCTGCATATCATTACCCAGGTCAACAGAAGTATGAGGGTGATGCAAGAGGAGCTATTCGGAACGATTTTGCCCATTCTAAAAATATCCAACTTAAATGATGCAATGAGCCACATTAGAGACGACACCACACCACTTGCGAGCTATTTGTTTACGCAATCTCAGGGCGCCATAAATAAAGTGTCAAAGGAGCTCGCAACGGGTACTTTAGCTATCAACGAAACCATAGTGCAGGTGGCAGTTGAGTCTTTACCCTTTGGTGGCCTAGGTCACTCTGGTATGGGTCAATATCATGGCGAAGAAGGCTTTTATACCTTTAGCCATAAAAAGCCTATACTCCAGTCTAATAACACTAAATGGCGCAACAAGATGCTGCTTAGCCATTCAAAGCTGCTTACAAAGCCATTGGAGTGGCTCTTTTTGAGGAAAAAGTAGTATCGAGCTATTTAGATGCTGCTATATTATTGCTTTAGTTAGGTTTAAAGCTAACATGGCTCTAAAGTTAGGTTCGTGATTAGCTGCATCCCTTGAACTTCCGGTGTACAACTAATTTACAGATTTAAAAAGAAAACTTTTAATGAGGAATTGTAGGCTGAGCTGACACAAAACTGGGGCTATTAATGCTCGTTGTCTTCGCTATCTAATTTCTCACTTTCTTGCTGGGCTGCGATTTTCTCACGCTCTGCTTTTGAGATGTAGCGCGGTTTGTTGCTTTTGTGGAGCTTAGCATTAGCACGCTTGTCTTTTTTCTTTAGGGTTTCGTAAATTTTCTTTTTGCGGTTCATTTTCAAAGACCATTATGAATGAAGTGCTAGTTTACCTTAGTGTTAGCAGATTCAACAATGATAAAAAGATAGGCTTTTTTAATACAAATATCGAAGGAAATAAAAAATGGAATATACGTTAGTGAAAACCGCGACCTATAAAGGGTTAATCAAGGAGGTTAATGAACTAATCAAACAAGGCTGGATCCCTCAAGGAGGAGTCATGGAAGATCAAAATGGTAGATGTTTACAGGCAATGATTAATACCAATTGAATTAATTCTCTAATCAATTTGAAGGGTGAAATAGCATAAAGGCCTCTTATGAGGCCTTAGTTAATCAACTTTTTTCTTAATCTAAACTTAGACTATTTAGTGCGTGTTTCTGCCACGTATTTGCCGGCTTGAATCCGCTCGTAAATACTATTAGCGAGTTCTTTTGCTTGTTCGATTTGTGAAGGGGAAAGCTGTTTTTCGTCGAGCACTCGGCTCTTTGTGGCTTCAGCATAACCATTAAACTCGGCTAACGTGTTCCATACGTACGAGCGTTCAATACTTTTCTCGACTCCCAAGCCCTGAAAATACATGAGTGCTAAATTAAACATGGCTAGGGTGTAGTTGTTCGCGGCGGCTTTTTCATACCAGTTAAGTGCGTGGCGGTAACTTTGCGGTACACCGTCACCGTTTGCATACATCAGCGCTACGTTAAATTGCGCGGCTGGCATGTTTTTGTTTGCCGCTCTAGTCATTAATTCAACGTATTTAGAACGGTCTTTTTTAACACCGCGACCTTCGTCATACATGACTGCGAGCGCAAACATCGCATCGGCTTCACCAAGTTTAACTGCTTGTTGAAATAACTCTGCCGCTTTACGTGGATTTTTGATGACACCGTAGCCGCCTTCGTACATCACACCGAGTTGATATATGCCTGGGGCGTAATTCATTTCAGCTAAATAATTGAATTCTTGTAGTGCTTCTTCGAACCTGCCAGCATTGAGTGCATCTATGCCTTCTTCCAATCCAGCTGTTGCCAACGGTGCTTGGCTTAACAGAGCAATGGCGATACATGCTTTTGAAATCCTGCCTAACATCATAGACCTCCTTAAGGTAGCTATGCTAACTATGTTGTTAGTTATTCTAATGCCAGAAACACAGATTTACAAAATACAAATCTAAAATCGCAGATACTGCGTTAATATAAGGTAATAAAAACAAAAATTGAGGCAATGGGATGAAGAAATTAATAGCACTGGCGCTATGTTTACTGTGTTTGGCTGGATGTAGTCAAAGATTGGCCTATAACAACTTAGGATGGTTAGCGAGTTATTATATTTCCGATTATGTTGAGCTGACGGATGAGCAAGAGGAAAAGCTGGAGGCTGATGTAGAATCTTTGGTTGCGTGGCATCGACAGTCAGAGCTACCAAAATACAAATTTCATATCCAATCACTATTGAAGCGCTGGCAAACCATGACGGAGAGTGATTTGGTAGATATGGTGTATACCACAAGAAACTATTGGTATTCCGTCGTTGAAGCCGTATATCCCAAGTTAGAAACACACCTAAATTCGCTTAACCGTGAACAGCGAGAAATGCTGATAGCCAACATAGAAAAAGAAATGTTGGATGATGACTGGGAGGAAGGAGACCAATTTAACCGTTATGAGCGTTGGCTTGGTGATTTGAGTAATAAACAAAAGGAGCTTATTAACGAATATTATGAACAAGGCGAGTTTGCGCGTCAGGTTTGGCGTGCACATGAACAGAGGCGCTTTAGCCAGTTTAAACAAGCCATGTTATTGAGCGGCACTGAGCAGGTTTCACCTAAACTGTTGCAGCAAGCAATAGTCACTACACCCGCAGCGCTGCCCGAGCGCATCATAGATATTCAAGCAAGGCGAATAAATGAGTATGCAAATCTCGCTGTTAAACTCAAAGACACCATGAGCGACAAGCAAAAGAAGCACTTCAAAGAAGAGCTTGAAGAATTGCTTGAGCTCTTAGAGTCATTGTAAAAAATTAGCCGAGCAGCTTAATTCTGGTTGGCTTATTTGGTTTTGCATACTCTAAGCGATTAATACGCTTGGTACTGTGATACCCGTCTAAACTTGAAATCGCAACACAGTCGAGCGCCTCGATATCAATATAACCGTCTTCGAGTAACGCTTTTTCTTCAACGTGAAGCGATTCAATTTCGCCTATTACTAACTCTGTGTCATTAAGTTTAATGGTTTGATGATCTTTGAGTGCAAGTCCGTATTTTAATCTACTTTCTTTAACGAAAGGAGCAGGGAAATCATTTAAGTACTCTGCGGTTAATCCTGTTTGCTCAAATTCAGATTGACTCTTTTCATATCTGGCAGAGGTTTGATGAGCCGCCATATAAATTTGAATGTTAACTTGATTAATCGTGTATTTTTGCGTCGCTAATATGTTCTCTAGCGTGTGCCTTGGTACGCTATGGGGCCTAAAAATCACGCCAACGAGCGCCGGACTGGCGCCAAGGTGGAACACTGAACTAACAATAGACAAGTTTTCCTGACCTGTCCCATCAACTGTTCCGATTAAGTTAGCGCTTTTGAAACCCGATAATGAATTTATCATCAGTGCGCGGTAACGTTCGTCTAGGGTTTTAATATCGTCACTGGAGAAGTGTTTCATGAAGTGATCACCATTCAATTGATTTATTTTGCCAGTCAACATAGCTCACCGTGCCATCCGGGTGGCTCTTTGCTATGATGCTGCTGAGTTGATCTGCCACAAATTCTGGCGTAAAGAGTTTTTCATCTGGGACATTGGCTTGAAAGGGCTTTGAAAGTGGCGTATCGGTAGTGCCTGGATGGAACAAAATGAGCTTAATATTTTTTGCCCGACGCGCAAGCTCGACAGCCGCGGATTTAAACATCATATTAAGTGCTGCCTTTGAACTGCGATAGCTGTACCAGCCTCCCATCCGGTTGTCACTGATACTTCCAACACGGGCAGAGAGTGCAGTAACTACACATGACTGTTTCCCTTTAATGGTCGGCAATAAAGCTTGTAACCAAAGCATGGGGATCATGGTATTGATGTTGAAAAGTGCCATGCTGTAGCCGAGATCAACATCCTCAAGCTTTTTCTCTGGGAATTTATCAAACTCGTCATGGAGTAGCCCATTAAAAATGGTGACACTTTTAACCGTGCAGTCAAGCTCAAATATTTGTCTCCCAACTTTCTGGATCTGTGCCTCGGAGTAATCGCACTGAAAGTGCAGGGCACTCGCTTTTGAAGCCGCTTTAGCTTGCCGAGACACGGTGATTACTCTTACGTCGGAATTCTGCTCGACTTGCGTTTTTACAAAGGCTCGCGCGATCGCAGAGCTTGCGCCAATGACTATAATTGCGGGGTTAGTCACGATTGCAATCTCCACTATTTTGCATGCTGCATTGACTTGGGGACAAAAGTTTAGAAATTTTCATTCTATGTTTTGCAAAAAACAAATAAAGCCAGTCTGCAATCTTGCGAATTATTGGTAGCCTAAGTAATTTAATCCAGCGATGTTTACCGACTTGACCCCAAGCCGCTGCGGTAACATCCAGCCCGATAATAAGCTTGCCTTGGCTATCGTAACCATGGAGCTTTGCCATTGCTGCTTCACGCGATATCTCAGGAAACTCAGTATCGAATCGGGTATCGTGAATGTTCACCAAATCAATGCTATTGTGTTTATCAAAACGTTTAAGTTCATTCATTTCCCTCATACACAGCGGACAGTTACCATCGTAAAATACAATCATTCGCTCACTCGAATAATACTTATCTTTGTCATGTTGTTACGTTAACGTCTTGAAAATAGATCGTTCGCAAATCAATTTATTCTCGGTATAGTGGAGTTCGAGTATCTTTTCATCAAGGAGATTGTATGACTGAGCAATACGCAAGCCTACGTAGTAATGTGAGCCTTTTGGGGCAGATGTTAGGACACATTATTCAACAAGCGCAGGGTCAAGAGACGCTAGACAAAGTTGAAGAAATTAGGCACCTAGCAAAATCCTCTAGAAGTGGTAATGATTCAGATAGGCAAGCGCTGATTGACACATTACGTAGCCTAAGCGATGAAGCGCTACTTCCCGTTGCTCGCTCATTTAATCATTTTTTAAACTTAGCGAATGTCGCAGAACAATTTCACACCATTTCAAAATCGGGCTCTCCTGACGGCGTGATGATCGAAGTCGATAAGGCGCTTGATGAGTTGCAAAGTAAAGTTGATTCTGGCGCACTGGCACTTAACGAAGTTGCAGATGTAATAAGCAAACTAAAAATCGATTTGGTGCTAACCGCTCATCCGACGGAAGTAACACGCAGAACTATCATCAACAAACACGTCGAGCTGAGCGAATGTTTAAAAGTGCTTGAGGTGACCTCTGGTGAGGATCCTGTTTACGATGAGGTTATTGACCGCATTGAGCAGTTGATTTCACAGGCGTGGCACACCAGCGATATAAGAGAAAAGCGACCTACGCCACTGGATGAAGCAAAGTGGGGGTTTGCGGTTATTGAAAATAGTCTTTGGGAAGCCGTGCCAAAGTTTGTTCGATATTTCAACGCCCAAGTGAAAACGCGATTAAATTTACAACTACCCGCCAATTTTAGTCCTATTCAGCTCACTTCTTGGATGGGGGGCGATAGAGACGGCAACCCGTTTGTTACTTCTCATGTGACGCAATCTGTGCTTGATCATGGCCGCTGGATGGCGCTTGATTTATATCGTCGCGATCTAGAAATTTTGGGCGCAGAACTCTCTATGAGTAATGCGTCCGAAAGCTTTATAGCGCGAGCGGACGGCAGTAATGAACCTTATCGTCATGTGCTAAAGCAACTACGCGCTGAGGTCGAAGAAACCATTGCAGCATTGGAATATAAAATCAAAGGCACACCTTCTCAATATCAGGACAAGATTAAGCAGGTCTCACAGATAAGAGAGCCACTAGAGGCATGTTATCGCTCACTAGTTGATTGTCGTATGGCTAATATTGCTGATGGTTTGTTGTTGGATGTATTAAGACGAATTGACTGTTTTGGCGTGTCTTTATGTAAGTTAGATATTCGCCAAGATTCCGCCAGACATACCGAAGTGTTTTCTGAATTAACGCGCTATTTGGGTCTTGGCGATTATGCTCAGTGGCAAGAAGCAGACAAGCAAGCCTTCTTATTAACCGAGCTAAGCTCAAGACGACCGTTACTGCCGCGTCATTGGCAACCTTCTTCCAATGTTCAAGAGGTGCTAGAAACATTTGCAACGATTGCGGATCAAGACCAAAACGCACTTGGCATTTACATAATCTCAATGGCGCAAAGTGCCTCAGATATTCTCGCCGTGCACTTATTACTCCAAGAAAGCGGGTGTAAATTCAACTTACCGGTAGCGCCGTTATTTGAAACGCTGGATGACTTAAATAATGCACAATCAGTGATCAGCGGATTATTTGAGAACACTTGGTATAAAGGCACGATTGGTGCCAAGCAATATGTGATGATCGGCTATTCTGACTCTGCAAAAGACGCAGGAATGATGGCGGCAGGGTGGGCGCAGTATGATGCAATGGAAAAGTTGGTTAATCTTGCTGATGCCAAGGGCGTTGAGCTGGTGCTTTTCCATGGCCGTGGGGGGACGATTGGCCGTGGAGGTGCGCCTGCTGCACAAGCGCTGAGATCTCAACCGCCTGGTTCGCTAAAAAGTGGTTTGCGAGTAACCGAGCAAGGCGAAATGATCCGCTTTAAATTTGGTTTGCCTAAAGTCGCGATGCAAAGTCTATCCATTTATACCAGTGCGATTTTACAAAGTAATTTGTTGCCACCTCCTCGACCTGAACCTAAATGGGTAGAGGTAATGGAGACGATAAGTGAAGCTTCCTGTAAAAAGTATCGCAGTATTGTTCGAGAAAACCCTGATTTTGTTCCTTACTTTAGAATGGCAACACCAGAACAAGAGCTGTCTAAGTTACCACTAGGCTCACGGCCTTCTAAACGTAATCCAAACGGCGGAGTAGAGAGTTTGAGGGCGATTCCATGGATTTTTGCATGGAGTCAAAATCGCTTGATGTTACCTGCTTGGCTGGGGGCGAAAGAAGGTCTTGAAGCCGCCGTAGAAACGTTTGGTAAAGACATGCTGCAAGAAATGAGTGCAAAGTGGCCATTTTTTAGAACCCGTCTAGAAATGCTCGAAATGGTATTCTGTAAAGCCGACCTTTGGCTCAGCGAGATGTATGATGCAAGTTTAGTCAGTGATGAGTATAAAGGTTTAGGTGGTGAGTTGAGAGACAACTTGCAACAAGCCATCGAGCTTATTCGCGGCCTTGCGCCAGAGTCATCGCTGTTATCACAGCAACCTTGGATCAAAGAATCAATCGGGTTGAGAAACCCTTATACTGATCCACTTAACTTGTTACAAATTGAACTGTTAAAGCGGGTGCGTGAAGAAACCAATCATGATTTGGAACTGGCACTTATGATCACGATGACAGGTATAGCGGCCGGTATGCGCAACACGGGTTAGTGCAACAATTTGAACAATCTATTTTTGTAAAATTTTACATTTATAAGCATAGTAGCTACAAAACCAATCCTAATGGGTTGGTTTTTTTAGTTTGATTGGTTTTTTATTAGTATATTTATTGACAGTAATTCTCATTGATTTAAAATGCGCGGCTGGTTTAACCAGTCGTTTTATTTGTTTTATTCAAGAATTGTCGGTTGATAGGTCTACGATACATGCACAAAATTTCTACTAGTGTCACATTTGATGAGTGTAACGATCTAATTATGATGAAGGTCAGAGGTGTTGCGAGTGCAAACGATGTGGTCTCAGCATACGAGAAAGCAAATCTATATGCTAAAAAGCATAATAGTAGTAAAGTACTAGTGGATGTCAGTGAACTTGAGCATCGCTTTGCTGCGATCGATATTGTCAACATAATGCCAAAAGTTGCACACAACATTGGCAACATGCATATTGCAAGGGTTGTTGGCTTTGAAGGTTATATGCATGATCTTTTTCTTCAGAAAATTAAACGTTTTAATATCAGCGCTGAAAACTTTGAGTGTTTTAAATCTGCAAGAGAATGGTTGAGTCGGTTGTAACTCTTGCGTAAACTATCCTGCCATAGATAAACATGACAACAATATGGCAAAGATAGAACCATCAATAAAAAGTGCGTTAACGCAATACGCCACTGCACATCGTGGGATAATTAGTTATTCCCAGTTAACACAATACCAAAATCGCTTTAATTTATCTGATCTCGAGCTTGAAGCTGCTCTGCTTGAAGTTGCTGCTGAGTTTGCTACACCTCCTATTTCGCAATTTTATGTTGGTGCCATCGCGTGGGATGATAAATCTCATCAAGCGTTTTTGGGGGCGAATTTAGAGTTCTCACACCAAGCACTTTCTTTAGTTGTTCATGCTGAGCAAGCGGCAATTAACAATGCATGGTTAAATGGTGCAATTGAAATCTCTAAAATGACGATCAACGCCGCGCCTTGCGGGTTTTGTCGCCAATTTATGAATGAACTAAACACCGCAAAGAAACTTGAGATTTTATTGCCGACAGGCAAAACCTCGCTCTGTGATTTGCTGCCGACTTCCTTTGGTCCGGACGATCTGGGTAACAGTGAAAAACTTTTTTCTCAAACACATCATTTAGCTGAGGATAAAGCTTTGCCTGAATTAATTAGTGCTGCGCTTTATCATCATTATCTTAGTGCTTATTGTCCCTACACACATAATCAAAGTGCCGTGGAAATTAAACTAGACAGTGGCGAGTGTTTTTATGGACGTTATGCTGAAAATGCGGCTTATAATCCAAGCTTGTCACCATTACAAAGTGCACTAAGCCAACTAGCGATGTCGGGTAAAGTATTATCTGAGGTAAATGTGGCAGGGATCACTTTGCTAGAAAAGCAAGGCTTTGCAAATCAGTTGCAAGTAAGTCTAGCGGTGTTACAGGCATACAATGCTGAGCATTTACTAACACATATAGAGATTGAGTAATCACTCAATCTCTATATCTTCAGCGATTATTTCGAAAGTAAGATTTCAGCTGCTTTTAGCACAGCTGTGACGGCTTTCTTTTCAACAGCTTGATGGTCAACGTTGGGGATCTCTTGGCGTGTTCTGTTTACTAATACACCTGCAAGACATGCGGACTTCAATCCAAGTGCTGCACACATGGTAAACAATGTCGCAGATTCCATCTCATAATTCATCACGTTAAGCTTTTGCCATTCTGCACATAAACCCTGATACGCCTTTCTAACGTAGCCTGAGTATGTGTCATAACGTTCTTGCCCTGGGTAGAAAGTATCACTAGACGCCGTAATACCGACATGATGGGTAATACCTAATGATTCACAGGCTTGTACCATAGCGGCTGTAGTGTGGAAATCAGAAACCGCAGGAAACTCAATTGGCGCAAAATGCTGGCTAGCGCCATCTAAACGCACTGATGCCGTACTCACCAATATATCACCTTCATTGATATGTGGTTGAATTGCGCCAGTTGTACCTATGCGTAAAAAAGTAGTGATGCCAAGCTGCGCTAACTCTTCTACTGCAATTGACGTAGATGGGCCGCCTATACCAGTTGAGCAAATTACCACAGGACTTTCATTTAAAAACCCAAGGTAAATATGAAATTCGCGCGTTTGTGCTAAGCAGACAGGAGAATCGAGATATTCAGAGATGCGTTTTGAGCGCTCGGGATCACCCGGAACAATTGCCAGTGAAGCGCCTTGTAGGTCGGCTTTCGTAAGACCTAAGTGAAATACCTTTTCCATAGTAAACCTTAGTTATAATTAAAGCGTAATGTTTATAGTTAACGGCTATCAAGTACAGGACAGATGTCCTATTTAAGCGTGAGGTGTTTAAATTATACCAATCGTATTAAGTAAATGAGCGATTTTGAAGTGGGGAAATAGTGTTTAGTAGCATGCTCTTGCGTCCTGCCACTGACAAGCTATCTACATCCGTATAAGCAAAGAAAAGTTTTTCTAATCATTTGTTTTAATTAAAAAACTTAAAACACGCTTATATGATAATTTACCCTTCAAATTGGTTGGAGAATTAAAGCGGTTAGTATTATAACTCACAATAGCTTGCGGGATTGTCGATGTTCCACTAAACCTTAACATGAGAGCAACAATGAGGAATGGTTATGCCTGCTACACATTCTATAAATAAAGACAACGAATTTGCACGTTGCTTTGAGTGCAACAAAGTCCCGGTCATGGCACCGTTTCACTGGCTCGCATTAGCCTTTAAAGATATTGCGAATGCGCCATTACTTAGCCTAGTGTATGGACTTATTTTTACCTTGATCCCCGCCTTTATCATGTGGTTAGTATATCAATCAGGAACTCACCTGGTTATTTTGCCTGCTGCGGTTGCCTTCGCACTTATTGGACCTGCTTTCGCAGCAGGTTTGTATGATGTCGCGTGGGAGTTAGAAAAGGGTCATAAACCAACGTTAACACATAGCCTTAAATCTATGTTTCGCAATCCCGCTGGTGAATGGGGGTTTGCGGTGCTACTAATGGTCATTATGATTGTTTGGATGCGCTTGGCAGCACTCATTCATGCGCTATATCCTAATGTTCCTAACCCAACGTTTGAACAGCTTTCGGCGTTTTTAGCCCTCGGCTCAATTGTGGGGGGCATTTTATTGGTTTGCGTATTTGCAATCTCAACATTTACCCCACAAATAATGATGGAGCGTCGAGTCGATATCATGACTGCGGTCATCAGTTCAATGCATGCGGTAAAAGAGAATGTCGGCGCCATGGTGGTATGGTGCGGTATATTAGTGTTTTTGGTGATGCTAGGATTTGCAACTGGGACTGCTGGTTTTATCGTTATTATGCCGTTACTAGCGTACGCAAGTTGGCATGGCTATATTGCTGTAATTAAAACAAAAGTTCCACGCCACTACGAATAACTAAACGCCCTCTATGAATAAACAACCGCAGCGCCAACGAGCATTGTTGGTACTGTGGTTGACTTCCTATTTGAACCTGTTATATGTGCTGCAACAACGACCTAACGAACAGGTAAAGCCTTCCAAAAACTAAGTTTGAAATCAATGAAACTCTATGAATTATAAGGTTTTTTATTTTAAATTTATGGTTTTTACGCATTTTAAATCGACCGTATTTTGAATGTGACGCACACTATAATGCGTAATGGGGAAGGTTTTTCTGGATCGCATGATTATGCACTTAAGAGGGGATAGCGATGTCTGAGAGCAAAAAACAATTCCATAAAAAACTTGAGCACTGTTTATGCCCACCGGGAGATGGTGTGTTTACAGTAAACACAGCGAAAGAAAGAAAAGATGCGCTAAGACAAAAGCTATACGGGCAAACAGAAGATATTGATGCTCTTTGGAAAACATCGCTAGAACAGCTGGGCGAAAGTGAGCATAAAGCGGCAATTCTTGGGATTAGTTCAGATTGTGGTGGTGGAATTTTACGCGGTGCCAACTGGGGGCCGTTATTTTTGCGCTCGACATTAATTGAGCAGCAGCCGCAAACGAATGCGTTTGACCTTGGAGATGTGCGTGTTATTCCACATTTACTTCATGATAAATACTTGAATGAAAGCACGATCAGCAACTGTCAAAAAGCACTTTATGCGGATCCTGAGAGTGAATATTACGTGTCACCTTTATCTATTACAGAAGATGTTTGTGATGGTTTTTACGAAAATTATCCAGATAAAGGTGTGTTTGGTATTGGTGGCGACCACTCAATCAGCTACCCATTAACAAAAGCGTATCTTAAAGCAAAGCGTGCTCGCGGTGTAAAAACAGCAATTATTCATTTTGACGCCCATACGGATTTACTTGTCGAACGCTTAGGTATCGATTTATGTTTTGGCTCTTGGTGTACGCATATCCTAGAGTTCCTGCCTGCACCACACCACTTAGTGCAATTTGGGATCCGCTCTAGTGGCAAACCTAAATCTCATTGGGAGTCAACGTTTGGTGTTAAGCAGCATTGGGCTCATGAAATTAGGGAGCGTGGTGCACAAACGATTGTTGAAGAAGTTATTACACAGTTAAAGGCTGATGGCGTTGAAGAACTTTATGTCAGCTTCGATATTGATGCACTAGATGAAGAATTTGCTTCTGCAACAGGTACTCCTGAAGCGGGTGGTATGACTCCTGACGAAGCGATGCTAATTCTACAAGCGCTGCGAGGCGAGTTTAAAATCACAGGTGCAGACATGATGGAAATTGCACCATTTACCGATAGCTCCCTCGTTGGTCAAACAAGCTCAGAAACGACGCTCAAAGAAGGCGCCAAGTTGAGTGCATTTTTAATTGATGCTATCAACAATAGCTAACGCAATTAAGTAACTAAACAGCTCTGTGATAGGCGTGGGGATCCATGTCTATCACTCATTCACTTCAATAAATTACCCATAATACGCTTTTTAAAGAACCATTCAGCCTTTTTAAAAATTGCTCAACCTTTAAGTTAAGACTATATTATTCAAGTAGCTATGGGGAGAGTTTCAGATGGGTGTATACTCAATTGGTCTTTGTATTTTACTGATGAGTTTCAGTGCGCTTGCCTATACGCTAAATATTGTCACTGAGAACTTTCCTGATTTCCAATACCTTAATGAAAAAGGAGAGTTGATTGGTCGCTCTGCGGATAAAGTTAGGGCCGTGCTTGATGGCGCTGGCGTGGATTACACCATCAACGTACTTTCATGGCCTGCAGCCTATAATGCCGCATTGAGAAAAGAAGATACCTGCGTATTTTCAACAGCCAGAAATACCATTCGCGAAAATGAGTTTAACTGGGTATTTCCAATTGATACTTTTTCTACATCTTTTTATGCGCTACGTGAAAGCAAAATCAAGTTGAATAAATTAGAGGACGCGCAAGTTTATCGAACTGCAGTGATCCGGGATAATTTTAGCCACCAGTTTTTAATGGAACATGGTTTTCAAGAGGGAAGGCAGCTGATCCTGATTAACTCCTTTGACAAGGTTTTTGAACTACTCAAAGCGCGAAAAGACTTTGTTGACTTGGTGATACTAAGTGATGCTCAGTTTCGATTTCGAAGTGCAAAAGAGCAAACGGCTCAATTACTTGAGCCGGTATATACCTTAGATAAGTTTAATACGTCACTTTACTTAGCCTGTAATAAAAATGTTCCCAAACACATCCTTGAGAAACTTCAGGAAACCTACAACGCGCTTTATTCAGCCAAATAAGCTTGAAGAAAACGGATTATTTTTTTATCTCTGGCCACTGAAAGCCGTGAAATGTATCTAGATACAGTTGCTCTACTTTGGTTCTTGCCCAAGGTGTGCGGCGCAAAAACTTGAGACTAGATTTAACGCTTGGATTATCTTTGAAGCAGTTGATATCTACGGCGGCTGCCATTTCTTTCCAGCCTAGCTGCTGTTCAAGTTTTACAATAATTTCTTCTAACTTGATACCATGAAGGGGGTTATTTGCTTGGGTTGTCATCTTCTACTTCTATATAACTTGAGATATTACACCTAGTTTACCCTAATTTTATTTGAAATTTCAGGTCTAATTGGCGTACCAGATGCGTCAGCTTTTACCCACATAAGTTTACTGTTATCTTCGTTGTATTTTTTTGTGGCACAGACAAACAGCATATCAAACTGTAACAACAGTGCGCCTTCGCTATATGATTTACCTTCATACCAGCACACTTCCTTTGGTATTTCTGTATACAACCTTAAATCAGCGGGCGTCGCAGCCAAAATCGGCAGTGAGATCAAATTAACAGCGATTAAACAAATTAAAAACTTCATCAAATTTAGTTTTTTGAACTAGAGTGTTAAATGACTATAGAAGAATAAGGAAAAATGACAATGGCTTTAGACCAAAAATTATTGGATGAATTGACCTTACTAGCTAGATTTCCAAGACATAGTTTGCATCAGGGAATAAAAATTCATAGCAGTGCGCCAGAAGGTGTGCAAGGTGCGGCGGTGCGGCTGTTTGAAAAAGGGGTCATTGACAGTCCTGACGGGGGATATTTGACTGATCTGGGTCATGACCTTATTGGTCACTTTGACCATGTCTATAGCGCACTGAAATAACAAACATTCGTTTAATTGAAAGAGTGATACGCTTAGCATATCACTCTTTTTAATAGCCTTATTGTGCGTCTAATTGATTTTCAGGCGCAGCATCAGAAAACGCGCTTAGCGTATTGCAATATTCATATACTCGGGCGATCTTAGGAAATGCAGTCATATCCACTTTAAAACGCAGCGCATTAAATACTTGTGGCACCAAACAAACGTCGGCTAGTGTAGGTTCTGTACCAAAGCAAAATTGACCGTCGCCTATCATAGGCTCTAGCTTTTTAAAGCCCTCGATAACCCAGTGACGATACCATTCGTTTTTCTGGTCGTCAGATGCGCCTAGCTCGTTTGATAAGTATTTAAGTACACGTAAATTATCAATAGGGTGGATATCACAAGCGATGGCATAGCAAAAGTTTCTTACCTGCGCTTTTTGCCATGGGTCTTGTGGTAACAAAGCTTGGCCGCTTTGCGTTTCTTCCAACCACTCCAGTATTGCTAAAGACTGTGCAAGAACGCCATGCTCAGTTTCTAGTGCTGGAAGCAACCCTTGACCATTTTTACTTAAATATGCCTCGCCGTTTTGCTCCGATTTAAGCAAGTTTACAGGGACTAACTCGTGGTCTAATCCTTTAAGATTTAAAGCAATACGCACTCGATAGGCCGCAGATGAGCGAAAATAAGTATAGAGTTTCAACATAATCTTTATGCTCCTTTAAAGTACTTTTTAATGCCTTTCCAGCAATCAGCATAGTTAGGCTGACGCGCTTTGCCTTCTAAAGCATACTTAGTTGGAGAGATAATGTAACGTGACTCAAACATAAACGCGAGCGTGTTTTCATAACGCTGCGGTGCAAGTTCTGCATTGCTTGCTTTTTCAAAGACATCCGCTTCTGGTCCATGTGGAGACATACAGTTATGCAGGCTCATGCCACCAGGTACAAAGCCATGCTCTTTGGCGTCGTAGACTCCTTCGATCAACCCCATAAACTCACTCATGATATTCCGGTGATAATAAGGAGGGCGGAAGGTATTTTCTGCCACCATCCAGCGCGGTGGGAAGATCACAAAGTCTACATTGGCAACACCTGGTGTGCCTGATGGAGAAGTAAGCACAGTAAAGATTGACGGATCTGGGTGATCAAAGCTTACGGTGTTCATTACGTTAAATCGTGCTAAATCATATTTGTATGGGGCGCTATTACCTGTCCACGCTACTACATCAAGAGGTGAGTGGCCAATGTCACAGCGGAATAAATTACCGTTGAACTTAGCAACCAGTTCAAAGTCGCCTTCTATGTCTTCAAAGGCAGCCACTGGGTATTGGAAATCACGCTCGTTTGTATAACCATTTGCGCCAACGGGGCCTCGCTCCGGCAGGATGTAGGGATTGCCGTAGTTTTCACAAATATAACCGCGCACTGCATCGCTGAGTAACTCAACTCTAAACTTGATCCCACGAGGGATAACGGCAATCTCACCTGGTTTAATCGCGAGTTTTCCGCACTCTGTATGTAAAATGAGTTCACCTTGCTGTGGGACGAATAATAATTCACCATCCGCATTATAAAAGTAACGTCCCTCCATTGATGCGTTAGCAACGTAAACATGAATGCCTATCCCGCTTTGTCCGTTGGCACTGCCGTTAGCAGCCATCGTTACTAAGCCATTGATAAAGTCTGTTTTTTCTTGTGGTACCTCGATAGGGTTCCAGCGCAACATGGAAGGGGGGGTAACGGCTTCAGTTATTGGTGCTGTGCGCAGTAAACCATTATCAATGGCCTCGTATTCCCCTTGTAAAACAGAGGGGCGAATACGGTAAAACCAATTTCTACGATTATCAGCACGAGGTGCTGTAAATGCTGTAGTGTTATATTGCTCTGCATAAAGGTCGTATTTTACTTTTTGCGGTGAAAATTGACCAATAGGTAAAGCGCCCGGCAATGCTTCACTTTCAAACTCATTACCAAACCCAGTTAAATATTGAAGTTCTTGGCTCATGTGTCTCGACTCCTTAATGTTTTATAGTAAGATACTCTCATGTGAGAGTATTTTCAATGTTTGTCATCTAGTCGCCCTGTAAAGCTATAGTGACAGTTGGGAGTGTGGAATAATGTCTAAAAATGATGAAAAGCTGCTGAATATAAACGAATTTTTGCCGTATCAGCTCGTTTCACTGTCAACAAAAGTGAGCAGTGACTTTGCGCACGTCTATGAACAAAAGGGAGAATTAACTCAGCCACAATGGCGGGTGTTATCTCACGCAATACAGAAGGAGGGGAGCACCGCTAAGCACATTTGTGAACTGGCAAATATGGACAAATCGACAGTTTCGAGAGCGATCAAACAGTTACAAGACAGAAAGTTGATAGAGATGTTAGTAAGTTCAAGTGATAAACGTGCAAAAACTATTGCGGTGACAGAGCAAGGAAGAGTGCTTTATCAAACGTTAACGCCGTTTGCATTGGCTTGGGAAGCTGAGCTACTTAGTTGTTTTAGCGATGAGCAGAAAGAGAAATTTATTGAACTGTTAGCGGTGCTTCAAAATAGACTAGTAAACAGTCATACAAGTAATGCTGATTAACGAAAAAAGGCCAACAATCGTTGGCCTTTGGGAGATTATCTAATTACGTGTTAGATATTAGAATGTGTAACGAATACCAATTTTAGCTTGCCATGCTGACGCGCCTTTATCGATAGTCGAGTAGTTACGAACATCTGCACCGTTGTAGCGTGGCTCGATGATTAGCTTGCCATCGTCATCTAGGCCACCGAAGTCATAAACAGCTTGGTCAGAGTAACTTAGTTTCTTCTCTACACCCCAGTCACTATTTAGTAGGTTAGCGAAGTTTTCGATCATAAAGTAAAGTTCACCTTTATGGTCTTTATAGAAACCTGGGATTTCTTGTTTAAAGCTAACATCCATAGTGGTAACCCAAGGCTGAGTTCCCGTATTGCGGTCTAGTAGTTGTCCACGCTCAGTAATGCCAGCACGATTAAGTAAGGCTTCTAGCTGGTTCCATGATAAATCTGACTGTTCCCAGTTTACATTGGCATCATCAGGACCAGACGGAATGTACGCTAGGTATGCTGATGTACGTGCAAAGTCACGAGTATCGCCAAAATCGTAGTCGTTGTATGAGCCCATAGTGTAGCTAAATGGACGGCCAGATCGACGTTCAAAGAACACATTAAACTTAGACGCATAACCGTCAAAGAATTCAGTAGTGTAGCGCAAGTTAATCTTGAAGCTATGTTCTACTTCGTAGTGACCACGACCTACTAAGTCAACATTACGGCTGTGCGTAGTTGCGTGTTTGTAGTTACCATCTGCTTGAGAAGCGCTACCAGGTGATACATCTTCAACATCTTGATTCGTGTAACTTGCAGAAACGTAAAGGCCGTTATCCCACTCTTTAGCAATTGCGGTGCTTAAAATAATAGAACGTGCGTCTTCATCTGCATTGGTCATCATAATGTCATAGTTATCTCTAAGCTCACCAGAGTACTTGTTGTCATAGATGATTCGACCAGTTGCAGAGCGCACGATATTACCGTTTTCATCAAGCTTTGGCGTGATAGAAGTGTTATGCCATACCGCTTCGTCTTGCTTGTTGTGGTAAGCAAGTTCAGCAGTCCACTTGAAGCCATCACCTAATAGTTCAGAATCAAAATCATATTCAAAACCAACCTGTGCACGAATGCTCGATGGTAGCTCGAAGTTAGGATCCGTATAAGCTGTGCTGCCAGCACCTTGTTGTAGAGAATCTTGAATTGGCTGTGGTACACGAGTGAAGTCAACTTGTTCAACACCAGCGAAATAATCGTTGATAGCGTCCTGGTTTGCGCTAACCTGCGTTAACCCGTCTTTTTGGAATGGGTTGTTAAACCAAACATTGGGGATACCGCCATGGAAACGACCAACACCACCATTAATGGTGAGTGATTCAGTTGCATAATACTTGAATCCGATACGTGGTAAAATGATATCAGCACCATCCAAGTTTTCCTGGTTCGTATAACCATAAGTTTCTTGGAATGCGGTATTTAACGTTGGCTTATCGCTTGAAGATAAGCGTTCGTAACGAACACCCGCTGTCATTTCAAGATCATCAGTCACATAGAACTTATCTTCAATATAAAGCGCAAGTTGCTCACGCGTGGCATCATAAGCTAAGTCATTGACATCGTTAGTATAAGCATTGGTATAAGAGAATTTGTAGTCATCATACTTGTTCAAGAACAGCTTTTTGTTTTCAAAATCTTTTATGCTACCAAACGTCCAGCTACCTCTTGAATCTTCACCGAACAAGTTGTACAGGCGTTTGCTCTCGTACTGACCACCGAAGTTAATCTCGTGGTCACCCATTAGGTAAGTTGCATCAAGTGTAAACGCAAAAGTTTCAGTTTCAGATTCATTGACATGGCGGTATACATCGCGACCGAATTGGAAGCCTGCGCCACGGTCGCCATTCAAGTACACCTTAATGGTGCCTAAATCTGAGTTTGTTACGCTGTCATTAGTTACATTTTTGTAGGCAAGACCAATTTCTGTCGAGAAATCATCAGACCAATCTGAATACAATTTAGCGGCAAAATTATCGAACTTGGTTGTGTAGGTATAACGACTTGACGCCATTGATACTGTTTCGCCACCTGTTGCGAAGCCTCTTGCATCTTCTTCATCTTGCCATTGGTAAGTAAAGTCTGCACGGTGAAGATCTGAAATGTTCCAGCTAAGCTTAATTAACACGCTATCGCTGGTGTCTTCTGGATTACCACCAAATCCATCTTCGATACCATATACGCTGTTTAATGTAGTAATGAATTTATTGTAGTCATTTTCACTCACATCAAATTCATGCGCTGTACCCGAACCATCAAAACCGTAGTCCATGTCCATCTCTTGTTTCCAAGAGTTGTAGTTAACAAAGTAAAATAACTTGTCTTTAATAATCGCGCCACCGGTGCTAAAGCCCAAACGCTTTTCGGTAACGATAGGATCTGTGCTTGCCACCTCGAAAGTCTTATGACCATCTTGATCAAGAATATTTGAACCCGCACGGTGAATTACTTTACCGTCAGCATCTTTTACATCTTCTTTGTATTTAGCTTCAGAAATGTTATCAAGCTTACCTGCTAGACTTGGTGTGCTGGTTTCGTAGAAGCCAGTGAAAGTATATTCATTAGAGCCAGACTTAGTAACAGCATTGATTGTGCCACCACCAAAGTTACCTTTTTTAGCAGAAAAAGGTGAGGTATCAACTGAGATCTGTTCAATTGCATCAAGTGCTACAGGTGGTTGCGCCGTTGGGTAACCACCAAAGTTTAGACCAAAATCATCATTTTGACCGATACCGTCAACGGTTAAACCGTTGGTTCTTGGGTTATTACCCGCAATCGTTAGTTCGCCATTACCATTGATACTGGCTAGTGGGTTTAAGCGTGCAATATCTTTGATATCATTATTGAAGCTAGGCACGTTTTCAATGGTATCTGCACCAAATACACTGCTTGAGCCACCAGCTTGTTGCACTAGCTTATATCCAGTGACTTCGATTTTTTCTATTTGTTGTAATGGCTGAAGCTGGTTATTTAGGCGGTGAGTATCACCAAGCTCTAGATAAATATTGTCAAGTTGTGTATCTGAATACTTGTTGGAATCCAAGATTACGCGATAAGGACCACCTACACGGAGGCCTTTTGCGATAAACGTACCTGACTCGTTGGTTAGAAAAGTACTTGTTGTTCCAGTTGGTTCGTGAATAACTGTAACTTTAACGTTTGCAGCGGCTTCACCTGTTGGCGTTGTAATTTTACCACGCATTGCAGATGACGTGTCAGCAGCATAAGCACTCGCTGATACGCCAAGTGCAAGAGCTAGTGCGCCAGCTACTTTAGTTAAGCGAACGTTTTTCATTGTTTCATTTCCCGTGTAAGTAGATTATGAGAGTTAGATTTTTAGATGTGATTAAACGACACCTAATACTACAATTCTCTAACTATGTTGATTAATTTATAAAGCAAAACCATCTGCTGGTTTACGACGTAGTACGGCTAGCTTCTAAAGAAGGTAGCCGTGTCGTAAAAGTGATAAATTCAATCTGAACTTATCATTTAGAAGTTATATTTAACACCAAAACGGATTTCATATAACGATGGCTTAATTTCAAAGTCAGTGCCTGAAGGGTTATTGAACTTCTCAAACACATATTGACCATTGTCATTGATAGATGCTGTCACTGCGTTTTGCATTGACGTACCACGTTCTAATGTGCCCCAGTCATCGTTAAGTAGATTGCCAACATTCTTTATTACGAAGAATGCAGAACCTTTATGTCCATCAGCAAAGCCGCCAAACTCTTGTTCAACTTTTAAATCGAAAGTAACAAACCATTCGCCGTCTTGAGAGTTTCGGTCTTGAATTTGACCTCGTGATAGACCTTCACGACCAATCCATGAGTCAAATGCAGCTTTATCAAACTCTTCACCATAGACTACACGCTGGTCGCCTTCAGAAGGTACGTATAGCAAATCGCGCTTTTCATCAGCATAACCGAACATACCTGTGTTATTAAACGTGTACGAGTATGGGTTTGTCATACTTGCTTGACCGAATAGGCTAAAGCGAGTTTCTAAGCCATCAAATAGCTCAGTTTTATACGATAGAGACATTGTTGCACGATGTGGTACTTCGTAATCTGAAGTCGCGACTTCTGGGTTTTGCGGATCCGCAGTTGCTATTCTGTGATAGTTCGAAAACGCGACAGAGCTACCCATTGGATGCACATCTTTTGCAACTGTGTATGCGTAAGAAAGCGCTAAATCTATACCGTTATCAAATGATTTGTTCATGCCGAAAGATAGAACATGACTATAACCATCATCACCCGACACATTGGTTAGCATTAAGTCTGATTCGCGAGAATGAAGTTTATCATTGTAAATTGGGCGGCCATCGGGTGCAGTTTCATCAGATGCTAATGTGATATTCTTGATAACCGCTGAATCTTGTTTATCTGTGTATAAGTAGTCAACACTGAATACATAATCAGATTCAGTAACATAAGTTGCACCCAGTGAAAGCTTCCATTCAGAAGGAATTTCAAAATCAGGGTCAGTTACGTTAGTGCTATCGTCAGCTCCACCCGCAGAGACAGTATCGTATAATTCCTT
This sequence comes from Pseudoalteromonas sp. A757, assembly GCF_004103285.1. Taxonomy (NCBI): domain Bacteria; kingdom Pseudomonadati; phylum Pseudomonadota; class Gammaproteobacteria; order Alteromonadales; family Pseudoalteromonadaceae; genus Pseudoalteromonas; species Pseudoalteromonas sp. A757. The sequence goes on along the minus strand of NZ_QNQN01000065.1, from coordinate 128,284 downwards.
AGGAATATCGAAACCAGCTTGACCGTCGCCAACGAACGCAACTGCATTTGGGCCTAGCAACTGAAGGTTTTTCTTGTCTGTTTGGATGTTACGAATACCATCGTTTGAGTAGCTGTTTGAGATCCATACATTTGGGTTACCACCAGAGTAAAGGCCTATACCGCCACGCAATTCTAGCTGGTCATTGTAAGTCCAATTAACACCTAAACGCGGTTGTAACAGGTCAACGCCATCCAGATTCTGTTGGTTTGAAAAGCCAAAACGCTGTTCAAAATTAGGATTATATGCTGGCACGTCATCGCTTGTATACCAGTCGTAACGAACGCCTGCCGTGATGGTCATATCGTAATCGATAAAGTCGAACTTATCTTGGAAGTACAACGTATTTAGTGCGTACTTAAATTCACCAGCTGCATCTTCAGGGTTATGTGATGAAGCATTGCCATAGTAAACGCGCGCAATACCATTACTGAGATCTTCAATGCTGCTAAAGCGATATTCACCTTCGTTGTGTTGCACGAACATATTGAATACATCGAGTTCTTCACGCTCATATCCGAAATAAAGCTCATGCTCATCAAGGTAATAGGTACCTGCAAGTTTCAGAGAAAGGTTATCGTACTTTAATTTGTTTGCTTGACGAGAATCATCCGGACCTAAGTAAACAGTGACATCATCGACATTTACTTGAAACTCACCAAAACCAGATGCTTTATCTAGCGATAATTGACGGTTATCAAGCTCTGAATAACCAATACGGACTTCGGTCGAAAACACATCGCTCCAATCTGAATAGATTGAAGTAACAAAGGAGTTGAGCTCTGCGCCACGTTCATAGAAATGGTTTGATAAAGATAGCCTATCAGAACCAGAATCAGATTGAGACAAAGAAAAGCCATCGTTATAGTTATATACGAAGCTTGCACGATGATCGTCGTTGATGTTCCAGTCTAGTTTTACCAGTAGCTTTTCATCTTCTACAGGCAAACTTGGGATCATACCGCCGGCATCATAACCGTATTTTTCTTGCGTTATAGCGGTGATACGGTCGATGCTGGCCTGACTGATTTTTCCATTTGCGAACGGTGTATATTCGAAGATCTCTGATCCTTCTAGCTTTTCATAGCTTGTAAATAGGAACAGTGAGTCTTTAATCAGCGGTAGGCCGACGTTAAAACCGTAACGTTTCTCGTCATAATCGCCAATATTTTGTTTTTGACCATCAATTTTATCACCAGATAGCGAATCACTGGTATAGTCAAAAAATAGACCGCCCGTTAATGTGTTCGTACCTGACTTTGTTACGGCATTGATGTTACACGAAGTAAAGCCTCCGTATTGAACATCGAATGGCGCAAGTTCTACAGCAACTTGATCAATAGAATCAAAAGAAAAAGGCATACGCTCAGTTGGGTAACCATTGCTATTCAAGCCAAAGTTATCGTTCATTCGCATACCATCAACAGTTAAACTGTTGAACCTAGGATTACCTCCTGCACATAAAATAGCGCCTGAACTGCTCTCGTCTACGTAGATTCTAGGGTCAGTACGTACAATATCTTTCAAATCACGATTAATCGCAGGCTTATTTTGTAATTCAGCCAGAGAAAAGTGAGATGCGGGACCTGTTCCGCCAGATTGTGCAGTTAAAGGACGTCCAGTCACCACTATTTGCTCAATGTCTTGTAGTGATTGCAGTTGAACTGAAACAGGGTAGGTTTTACCTAAAGATAGATAAACATCATCAACTCTAGTATCTTCAAATTTATCAGAGTCAATAATAATTTGGTAAGGACCACCAACGCGAAGGCCTTTTGCAGAGAATACACCGCTTTCATTTACTGTGGCTGTTTTTACGGAGCCCGAAGGGGTATGAATAATTGTTATTTTTGTACCAGTAGCTGGATTACCCATAGGGCCTACGACTTGACCTTTTAAGCTAGAAGCTGTGTCGTTTGCGTGTGCAAAGCCGCTTGCAGCTAAACTTGCTGCAATAGCAAGAGACAGTGCTGTTTTGCGTAAAAGAGTATTCATTATGTTGTTTCCCGTATATTTCAGAACTTACTAAAGTTATTTTATATTCGCAGTGTTAGAAGTCTTTTTTAATGCTTCTTTTAATGGCTGCGAGTCCTTATCAAAAATTTGGTTTAATAAACCAGCAAGTCTAATACCGCCTTGTTGCAGTCTAAACTTCACTGTTGGCATATGCTTGTAAATGTACCCATAACTTATTTCAGTTTCATTGCTGTTATATACATTTTCGGCAATATTATTTGATTCAAGCAACCAGTCGGCTGGTGAGCTGTCTAAGTATTCAGCAATTATTTCATTATTTGTGGTTTGAATAAAACGTGTAAATTCTGTAAATGAAAGATTTTCATTTTCGATTAATTTGGTGTCCCAGGTACTGTGTAGGTTTGAGTCACTACCAAAAAACTTTACTTTAATCATGTTTCCGCCGCGGTCCTTACCTCTGCCGGCATGGAAAGGTTGGTGACTATCGCCGACAAGGTGGACAAGGAAGCGCAATGCAAAACGTTTTTCGTCTATGGATTTGGAGTCGGATTGGAGAGTGTTAATAGAGTAATAAATGCCATCTAGAATATTTTTTACTTTTTCTTTATCGTCTAGATTTGAATGGACATGTTGGTGCATGTTTTTAGGGTCTTCGATATTGATGTAATGCCATTTCGAAGATTGTTTGCGCCAAAACGTGCTTGGATCCGACCGCATTTCATCTGCCCAAGTAGATATCTCCGCTAGTGAGTCACCTTCTAATAAGGGTTGAATAGCAACACGCGTCTGCTCGGTTAAGTGTGCTTCAGCTAGCTCACCGATAATTCTGTGGCCATTTTGGCCCCATGCGTACGCATTTGACGCAGTGAACGTCATTCCTACCGCAAAAAGTAATGACAAGCTTTTACGTAACATTTGTATCTCTTGTAGAAAAGGGAACAATCTTCCCAACCAAAAAGTGAGGCCAATTGTCCGCATTTTTCAACAAAATAAAAGGACTCAATAAGATTCATAATTTCCTGTCAATAAAGTAATAAATTCAATTATTTATAGGTTATTAGTAAAATTACCTATTGCAATGAGTAAAGAAAATTGATCTAATAGAAGTCAAGAAAGAGTAGGTTATTCCAATTAGTGATACATAGTAACATTTTGACTGGTAAATCAACAATTGTATCTTTGTTGTTTATAAGCGCATTATTGTGCTGGGTTTTAGGGGCTCGATTAATATCGGCAAAGCCCCTCATTCTTGATCCTGTTGTTCAGTACTCAAATACCTGCAAAACACGTTCAGTGTCTAATATCAATACTTTGAAAATACATGTTCCGATTAAGAGTCTTGCGTTAGATGTATTAGTTCGAGCCTGTGAGGATGAGGTTGTGACCAGACAGTATGGACAAGTGAAAGTGTATTGGGGAGGGAGCTTAGCTGAACAAATTGAATTCTTAGCAAAGGGGATCGCCGATCTTATTTTAACGAAAGATAATATCATGTCGGCTCTGATGGCTGAATCAACGCATAGTTATAAGCCTGTCATAGGGTATCCGGCCTATTCAGCCTTTTTCATTTCAAACACAGAAAAACCCCGACTATCTAAATCTTATTTCTTAGATAAAAAAATAGGTTTGCTTGACTATCCTACAAGCCGCTCTGGTCATATATTGCCCAAAAGTGCGTTTAAAGAATTAGATATAGATATTAATGCGCTCGATATTACCTATTTGAGCTCGCATCAAGCACTCCGCGATCGTTTAGCGGCTGGCGAAGTCGATATTATTGCATCTTACTGGTCCGAAGAAGATGATAAACGTTTCTCTAAGAATTACATAACGCCAATTGCAAATAATGTCAGTGGAAGTAAATGGTATTTAAAAATGAGCAACAATAACACTGATTTGGCTTGTGCAATGCAAGGAGTTATTAACCAAGTAGCGCAATTAAGAACATCTAGTTACTTTGATAAGGTAGATAGATACTGGCAATGTGAAGCCTTACCTTATGGCTTTGTTGGAGAAGAAGATGGACATTAGCCAGCGTAATATATCCATTTTTATTGCTTTGGCATTATTGTTTAGCGGCATTTTTTACATTTCTCAAAGCATAGAAACTAAGCGTGTTTTGAAGCAACAAAAAGAAGCGGTTGCACTTCGTGTTGCTATTGATATGAATCGTTTACCTGTTGCGGATCCTTTTTTACATTATGCCGGCAATGAAACAGAGTTAAGAGAATATATAAACTCTCTAAATCTTGTTTTGGAAGCACAAGGTGCCCGTTTAACTGTTCTCGATATTAATACGTCCGGAGCAGGGCTGGGAGAAAAAAGCGAGTTACTCACTTTATCTGCGCCACATAGAAACTTCTATGTGGCGGTTGTAGTAGATGACACCAAACCAAAATCTACCTATATTTTTCCTCTGATTATGGCACTTATCGGCGTCGCGGTATTTAACTGGGTGAGTAGAAAGGCTACTGAATCGAGAGTAAATTTAAACACTACACTAGAAAATTTACCTGAATTTAAGCTCGTTATTGATTTGTATTCAAAAACAGTGACGACGAATAGAGATAAACTAGTAAGCGTCCAGCTTGCTAATAAGCCATTATGCTTCTATTTGGCACTTGTTGAATTTTGTGATGCAAATCCCGATACTGTTCTCAATCAAAATAAAGAAATGCCAAATGAATTATTGGAACTCGCTGATAAATACTTTTACCGTTTGGTTGAGCTTGGTCATACTATTAGAAAAAGACCTAATTTTACCAATAGCCTCGAGAAAACACTAAGTGAAATCAGAGCTGCGCTTGATGAGGTACTAGAAGCATTTCCAGAGAAAAAGGTGCTTTTCTACCCCCCTAAAGCACACGGAGAGGGCTCACGTTCTAAGCTGCATAGTTATGGACTGAGTGGAGTGAAAAAATCAGATATTGAGATTATTGGTAAATAAGATAGATTACTGTAGGCGGTGCGTTACACCGCTCTACAGGGTTGCCTTTTTATAAATCTACAGCCTTTATTGGGCTGTTCTTTTGGAAGTAATCTTTTAAGACCTGTGCATCAGTAAGGTCTGTCGCAGTGTATTCTGGAAGGTGATTAATCTTTGGATAACCGTCACCACCAGATGCGTTATAGCTATTCACACTCATGCGATAGGTTTTACCGTCAGTCAATGGTTTGCCCGCTATGCGCACATTGGTTACTTTATTGTTCTTAATGTCAAACGTAATATGGTGGAACTGTAAGTAAGCACCAGAGTCAGGTGGGAACTTAGCGACAGTATTTAAATAGTCAATAAGGTCGCTGGCCTTCCAATCTATGTACGTAATACGATTTTTAAAAGGGTGAACTTTCAGTACATCTTTGTAACTCACATCACCTTGCTCAATACTATCTCGGATCCCGCCACCGCTAATAATGCCAAAATCTGCTTCAACAGCTGCCATTTGCGCGTTAATGATTAAATCAGCTAGATTGCTTTGCTTAAATCTAACTGTACTGCGACGCCCATCTAAGAAACTATCAACGTATCCCACAGCGCCTGCAATTTGTGCTTGTCCTTTTTCTTGAAACGGCTTTAAGAAAGCAAGCATTTGCGGATCTTCTTGAATAGTTGCGCCAATAACTGCTCCGGATTTGTCTTTTAAGTTTACTGGGATCAAGTTGTAGCTGATCAAGGTTTTGGTATCACCATCAAGCCTAAAAACGGCTTTGCCTACATACTTACCCCACTCATGTGCTTGCATAATCCAAACACCATTTTGCTTATCCGGCTTACATGTTTTACCGGGAGCAAATGCAATATCCGCGTTACCATTGTCATCGACACAGACCGGCTCTTGAGAGTGTCCTCCGACTATCAAATCAAGCATACCAGTCGGAAGTTGGCGTGCGAGCGTTACATCACCAGGTGCATTGATCCCATGATTAGCACCGTGATAGTGACCCATGTGTGTCACAGCTATCATCACATCTGGCTGATATTTGGCTTTGATCTTAGGAACCCAGTTTTCTGTGGCAGCTAAAGGTTCAATAAAAGTCAAACCATGAACATGTTTTGGATTGGCAATTTTGACGGTATCAGTTGTGGTAAGTCCAAGTACGGCAATGGTCAATCCTGCACGTTCAATAATCGTGTAAGGCTCGTATGCAGGCACTTGATTTGTATTATCAAGAATATTTGCTGATAGTACAGGGAAGTTTGCCCACTCAATTTGTTTGGCTAGTACATCTCGTGTGTTGTCAAATTCATGGTTACCAATCGCCATGGCATCATAACCCAGCCTGCTCATTCCTCTAAAATCAGGTTCAGCAAATTGTAAATCAGATTCTGGTACACCCGTGTTTATATCGCCGCCAGAAAGCAATATAACGGCATGACCTGCTCTCTCGGCATCGCTTTTTAATTGGTCAATTAAGGTTTTTCTGGCAGCCATGCCATATTCACCTTTTTCATTTTGCCAAAAACGACCATGATTATCGTTAGTGTGTAATACGGTCAAGTATTCTGCTTGTTGCGATTGCTTTGGGGAGGAAAAATGGCACGCCGATAATAGCACAGCCGTGGAAAGAATAAGTAAGTTGCGCATAATTTAGAAACTATTTGATAAATTATGCGCGTATTCTAGAACATTAGAATTATTTTAATAGTGCTAACACTCAAAATTGCTATATTTTCTGGCGTTTTGTGCAACTGCAGATACTCTTCTGTCTAGTTCAAACTTTGCAAACTCACATTTTGCATGACCTGTTTCTATCATCCAGTTTAAAAAGCTCGCTGGCAGAGTTGAGTATGGTTCTCCTGCATGAAGTCCAAAATCGCAGATATCATTATCCTGTTTCATCTATGTGCCCCTGTTGTTCTTTTAACCATCGCCATGCTAACAAACTGAGTCAAGTAGAAAAGAACAATTAGATAAAACAAATGGTGTTTTTATAGTTTTTAGTTATATAAGTGTTAAAATTAATGTGATCCACTGAAGAATAATAAAGATACAACCCACAAGGTAGAGGCGAAAACGTGTTCTGAGGTGATTGCTACCGATATGAACATAAGTATGTGCAATACGGCTAATTACAAACAGTAGAGCGAAAGTACTGAACCACAAGGTAACGAGTTTCATCGCGAGTGCGGTAAGAGAAACAACAAAAAACAATACGGGAATTTCGAATTGATTAGTAAAGTTTCTGGATGCCAATATGACTTCTTCTGGCCCATTGTCCAGCGCCATGGTTTTGAACTGGTCAAACTGGATCTGTTTTTCTCGCACTGCTTTAAAGCGGCGTTTACCCATAATCACCATGATGGTTAAGGTTAACAGAGTTTGTAAAAATAACGCGGCAAGTAATAGATAAATAGATATTTGCATGATCCCTCCAATTTACGATGTGTTACAAAACAAAAAATTTCTATATTGCAAAAGCTTAGTTGAATGACGATGATAGTCTGGTCTTAAAAAGTAATTATCACAAGAATGGATTGTTTTATGAAAAAGCTATTCGCGATCAGTACGCTTACCTTAGCAGTTTTGACTGGATGTAGCACAACATCATCGCTTAATAATTCTGGCAGCGTTCAGAGCCTCCTTTCAGAGCAGCTTGTCGTGAGTCCAAATGATGATAGACAATATCAAACGCTAACTTTGGAAAATGGTATTGATGTTATCTTGGTATCAGATCCGTCGGTATCAAAGTCTGCGGCAGCGCTGAGCGTTGGCGTAGGTCTACTTCATGACCCGATGTCCCAACAAGGAATGGCACACTATCTTGAACATATGCTATTCCTTGGTACAGAAAAATATCCAGACAGTAAAGGTTATTCTGAGTTTATGACCAAAAACGGTGGGGCGCATAATGCATACACTTGGCTGGATATTACTAACTATATGTTCAAAGTGAACAACGATGCCTATGACGAGGCGTTAGACAGATTCTCCGACTTTTTTAAATCTCCAAAGCTTTACCCTGAATACACAGAAAAAGAAAAAAACGCAGTCAACGCAGAGTGGTCCATGCGTCGTGAAATGGACTTTTTTGGTCAATTTAAGCTCGCACGAAACATGATGGGTGACCATCCCGCTAATCGTTTTCTTATCGGCAACCTAGAAACGTTAGGAGATAAAGAAGGCAGTAAGTTACATCAAGAGACCGTTGCTTTTTATGATAAGTACTACTCTGCGAATATTATGAAGTTAGCCATGATTTCAAACGAACCGATTGAACAGATGGTGGCAAAAGCGAAAAAGCACTTCACGACAATCAAAAATAAAAACATCGAGAAGCCAGAGGTTAAACAATCGCTTAACTTCGACAACGTTGGGCAAAAATTGGTTCACTACAAACCAAATGAAGACGTTAAGACCTTACAGCTTGATTTTACTATCAAAAACAACGCAAGTGCGTTTGCGGTTAAGCCAAATTATTTCATTACTTATCTTCTAAGTAATGAAATGGCCGGAAGCCCAGCTCAAGTGCTAAAAGATAAAGGTTTAATTTCATCGTTAAGTGCATTCGCGACACCAAACAGCTACGGTAACTACGGCACATTACAGGTTGATATTCAGTTAACCGATGAAGGCTTAAAGCAACGCGAGTTAATTACTGGTACGGTACTGGATTATATCGATATGATCCGTGATAAAGGGGTCGATAGCCGTTACTTCAAAGAAATTCAGACATCGCTAAATAATCAATTTAGGTTTTTAGAAAAGGGCGATGAGTTTGGTTACGTCAGTAACCTTGCAGGTAGCTTGCAGCAGTACCCAATGAACCATGCTATTAATGCGAGCTACTACTATGCACAGTTTGATGCTAACGCCGTCAAGGCAGTCTTGGAACAACTAACACCCGAGCAAATGCGAGTATGGTATATCAGTAAAGGTGAACCTACTAATGCAAAACTACACTTCTATGATGGTGAATATCAGATTGTAGATTTAAAGCGTAGTGATTTTGATAAATGGAAAGAAGAGGCAAATTTCGATTTGGCACTTCCTAGTGTAAATACCTTGCTACCTGAAAACTTCGCACTAAAAACATCGGCAGACGATGCGAAAAAGGGCGTTCAGAAGGTGATTGACGCTGATGGCGTAACAGTTTGGCATGCTGCGAGTGAGCGTTTCTATCAACAGCCTAAGGGTAGTCTGAAAATTTACGTCAATAACCCAAGTCCATTAAAAGACATTAAAACCGAGGTTGCGCTGTCGGTTTGGGCAGACTTATACCGTTTGGATAAAGCAAAGCTAATGACGGAAGCCAGTATTGCGGGTATGCATCTTGGACTGACTCCCGCAAATGGGGTTATGCTAGATATTTCAGGCTTTACTGATAAGCAAGCTTTATTGTTAAAGGATGCACTCTCAGGTATTCGTGTAGAAACGAATAAACGAGCATTTGACCAAGCTATTGATCGTTACGTACGTGGCATTAAAAATCAAGAGAAAGAATTCCCATTCAGACAAGCTTTCGGTGTTTATCAAAAACTTATCCGTTCAGGAAGTTATGATGATTCTGCATTGATATCAGCGGCTAAGTCTTTGACTTTGTCCGATTTAGATAAAGTGCAAAATCAAATTCTAACGAATAACCAAGTTCGTGTTTTTGCTTATGGCAACTACGATAAAGCGGATTTACAAACGGTAAAAGAGACGCTTGATAATGCACTGCCCAAACGCCAAAAAGTGACTGAGTATGCACGTGCTAAATATTGGCAACCAGAGCAAAATCAGACACTCGTATGGCAGCAAGACATTGATGTTGCAGATGTCGCTGTAATCGACTTTGCAGTGCACCCAATTAAAGGCTATGCGCAAAAGGCGGCGGCGATGGTGCTTCAAGGGCACTTAAGAACGGCGGCATTTGAACGTCTGAGAACTGAAGAGCAGCTGGCGTATGCAGTTGGTGCAACGAGCGTCGCTATTGACGAGTATTCAGCGCTAGGCTTTTATATTCAGACACCGGTAAAAGATGCTAAGAGTATGCAAGCTCGCTTTGACGCGTATAAAGATGAATACGCTAAAGATTTAGCAGCGCTAGATAAGACGACTTTCGAGCAGTTAAAAAATGCAGTGCTAGTCTCATTAACTGAAGAGCCAAAAAATCTTTCTGAAGAGCTACAACCGTTAATGGGCGATTGGTTCAAAGAAAATATGGCATTTGACTCTGAAGCTAAGCTAATCGCTGCAGTTGAAGCGGTCACATTAGAAGATATTAAAGCGTACTATCAGCAAACTGTAATGAACCCCGATGCTGCTAGACTCAATATTCAATTACGTGGCGCTAAGTTCCAAGCCGAGCCATTTGCAGATTTACCGAAGCAAACTAAGCTAAACTCAGTTGAACAAATGTACGAAAACGTCAAATACCAACAGTAGCCTGTTGATATTTCAATAGTAATCAAAAGCTGGGCTAATTCGTTTCCCAGCTTTTTTATTCGCTTGTGTAAATGCTAAAGTAACAATGGAAGTTTATTTAGATGTTTTCGGAGACTAGATGAAGATTGCGACAGGAGAAAGGGTATTTTTAAGAAAGGCAAATTTAAATGATGCGGGATTTTTACTTAGGCTTTTGAATCAAAAAAGCTTTATCGATAATATCAGGGATAAAGGTATAAAAACGCAACAACAAGCTGAGGAGCATATCGAGCAAGCTTATCTTATTCCCTATCAAATTGGCACACCTGCAGCTTACATCGTAGTAGAAGCAAGCAGCAATACGAGTATTGGCGTATGTGGCCTGTATCAAAGACCCTTTTTTAATATTCCGGACCTAGGTTATGCGTTTTTAGATGATTTTACTGGCAAGGGTTATGCTTCCGAGGCCGCCAGATTGCTAATGGAATATGTTAGATCAGAAGAGAGCCACCCGAAGCTGAGCGCTATCACATTAGAGAGTAATACAGCTAGCATGAATCTGCTCAGTAAGGCAGGATTTAGGCCTGTTGGCAAAATAATAATTGATGACGATTTTACACCCGTAGTCGTATTTAGGTGCCAATTATAATTGCTGACTTATTTGTGTCGTTAGTTGAGAAAAATTTCTCTGATGTGCCGCCACCAGTGCGCTAAAGCCATCCTGCTCAAGAGCTGTTGCAAATTGGAATGGCTGCACTTGAGTTAGCTGATAGCTCCCTTCTTTGTACTGATAAAGATACCAAGTCCCACTCATTACAGCGCCTTTTTCAAAGTGTCCCGCAAACTCATTAATTTCTACAACTAGGCGTTGATGCTCTTGCGTATTACGATAAAACTTATCGCTTTTCATTACAGTGGTCTTGTTGGTGGCATTTAATGAATTGACTAAGTTCCATGTCAACATATCGGAAGGTGGCTGAGCCCAAAAGTGAAAGTTAGCGATATTTACTTTGTTCTCTGGTTGATATTGCACTAATGCTTGTTGATCGAACAATTCAATTAATTGAACTTTATCAATCAAAAGTATCTGATTAAGCTCAGCGTTTTGTTTGTTTTCTATACTTTGAGCTTCTAACTGATAATAGTTGACGGGCTGCGAAGGGTTGGTAATACAGCCCGTTAAAAATAATAGCACCAGAAAAGTCACTAACCCCGATTTCATTTATTCTTCCTCGGTAGCGGATCCGCGCCACTTTCTTTATTAAAAATAAGCATATTCGGTTGTTCATTCAGCCCTTTGGAAATAGGTTTTAAGCGATTGGACAGACTTTCAAGTTCTTCGAGGGTATTACTGAGCTGATCCATAACACCCGAGCCTTTTTGGTACTGTGTCATGGTTTGCTCAAACTGCTTTAGGCTTGAGGTGAGCTGGCTAAGCGTATCTTTTAAGCTTGTTAAATTACTGCCAACCTTGTCTGTTAATTTATTATTATTGATAGACTCTACGAGTTGATTCATTTCCATTGCTAGTAACCTGTGTTGCTGAAGGGCACCCTCTAACTCCTTAACAGTTGTTTCAAGAGGTAACCCATTTAACTTGTTCAATAAGCTCGTGACTTGTTCAGAAAGTGCCGTAATACCGCTTGGAACACTCGGTAATACGGGATAAATAGTTGCTTTGTCTGAACTAACTACTTCCGCATTTGGATAGAAGTCTAACTCTATATATACAGCACCTGTTAACAAATTGCCACTTTTTAGTGATGCTCTAAGACCACTGCTAATCCATTTGTCTATATTTTCTGACCAATATGCTTGTGCAAGCTGTGCGTCCTCATAGATGCGGCCATACTCAATTTTAACCAATACAGGTACGGAGGTGTTGTTTTGCTGAAAGTATAAGGGCCGATCGTCACTAACACCGGTTGCTGGTACTTGTTCTATGGTGCCAATACGCATACCTCGGTACTCAACTGGTGCACCAGCTCGAAGACCCCGAATTGATTGCTCAAACTCAATAAGGTAATAATCAAAATGGTCAAATCGCTGTTCTAAAGCCATCGAAAAGTTTTTGTGTAGAGCGTAGGTTTTATTTTCGAGCGCTACTGTGCCGCTCGGCATAGTTGGTGGATAGTCAACAGAAATCCCACCCTTGATCATTTTTGCCAGTGATCCTGTCGAAACTTCAACGCCCTCTGTTGATAGCTTAAAATCAATACCGGAACTCACCCAGAAAATAGCATTATCTGTGATGAGCGTATCGTACGGCGAATAGATAAAAATACCGTACTCCATTTTCAAGCTTTCAACACTAAAATGCGCTGACTCAACTTGACCCACTTTATAATTGCGGAAAAAAATACTGGATCCAACGTCTAAAACTTCAGCATCAGAAGCCACAAGTTGATAACGTTTTCCGTGTACCTCTGAGCCAATTAATGCAGGCTCATCCATTAAGGTGAAGATGCTCGAGCGTGTTTTTGCTTCACCAGGAGAAAGCTCTATATATACGCCAGAGAGTAACGTATTCATGCCTGAGATGCCGGATTCGTCAATTCGAGGTTTTACTACCCAAAACGAAGAGTCTTCAGCCAATAAATCACGATAGGGCTGCAAAATCCTAACTTTTGCAACCACAGCGTTTTGTGTTAATTCAAGCTTTAACGACTCCACTAACCCGACTTTAACGCTTTTTACTCTCACTTCAGTTTTGCCGGCAATAATGCCATCTGCATCAGTCATTTTTATAAAAATAGTGTGGCCTTTATTTGCCTGATGTTGATATAACATCCAGCCTGTGATGAGCAACGCGATAATTGGAATAATCCATATCACTGAAAACTTTGGTTTGTCTTCTATATCAGCTTGAGTAGTCATTGATTATTTTTATCCCACAATAATCTTGGATCAAAACTATTAACGGCAGCGATTTGGCAAAGCACCATCAAAGTAAAAAACACGATACCAATTTCTGGTTCTACATTTAGCACCGTACCAAGTTGCACCAGAGACACTAAAATAATCACTACAAACACATCAATCATGGACCAGCGGCCAATGAATTCGAGTAAGCGGTACACTTTTGTTGCTGTGATTGGGTCTTTGGGTTTTTTAACTCTTACTAGTAAGTAACTCAATAGTAACGCTTTTGCGATAGGAATACATATACTTGCGAGAAAAATAAGTGTTGCGACGGGGTAAGAACCGGCTTCCCAAAGCACTTGAACGCCTGAGAAAATAGTCGCAGGCGTATGAAGCCCAAGACTAATGGTATCCATGATGGGTAGAAAATTAGCTGGCACAAGTAGCACGACGCTGGTGAGCATCCAAGCTAAGCTTTTTTGCGTAGATTGAGACTTTCGGTATTTTAGTTTGGCGTAGCAGCGCTGACACTTTTCACCTTCACCCAAAAAGCCACAAACCTTGCAACGTTTTAGCGTGGAAGACAAATTGTTCGGTTCCACTAAGTGACGATTACATTGAGTCTGATTACGCCACATATACTCGTGATCAAAAAGTGAGAGGGCTTCAATAAAACACAAAACGAATAAAATATAAGCCCAAAATCCAAGGCCCATCTCCAATTCAGCGAAAGACATTAATTTAAAAGCGCTCACGAGCACGGCTACTAAAAATATATCGGTGAGATTAAGCGGTTTTAGTGCTGAGAGTAATTTTGCTAAATGCCTAGCATTGTGCGCATTGATGATTTGCCAATACTCGGTGTGTGCAAGTAGTAGCAACGAGCATACGGCAACAGGCATAACTAAAATAGTGAAGGCAAATAATCCAGCGAGAAAATAGCTGTAATGTTCAGCTAACAATATGAGCGCTTGCCAGAGGCTCACAACTTGAGTGATACCGTGTTGCGTGTAGGAAATAAAGTCTGGAAATAAGCTTGCGAATAAGAATAATAACGCAGAAAAGCTGAAGGCTTGTACTAATTGGTTTTGGCGTCCTTGTACATGGCATAAGACGCATCGACAGTTTGGGCACACCGCACGCTTTTGGGACTCGATAGAGTCTATTTCAACAAGCGTATCGCATTCAGGGCAAGCTGTAATCACACAAAAATCCGTTGATTTCCTTTTATGCTAGTTTGCTTGATGTGCCCAAATTTATCAATGTTAATCAAATACTGCGACGGTTTGGCGACTTAGGGCGAGCAGCTTGCCATCTTGCGACCAAATTTTTGCATCTTCAATACCATAACCATTTTGGCTATGGTGAGTAACGGCTTCAAAGCCCAGCCAAGACTCTGAGTCGAGTGAAATATCACACAAAAACTCTATGTACCAAGACATACTGCTGGCGGGGCTTGGCGCTTTACACATCTGAAGTAATGTTGGCGGCCATGAATCAGCAAGAGCCAGTGTATGTAGTTCATTTACCGATGTAGTTTGTGCTTTAAATCGCATCCAGCCACCTAGGTTTGAAGATGGTGCACCGGAAAATGGCAAAGCGCCTTGCTGAGCATTGAGCGAGACATGCTGGAAAAATGCAGGCATCACACCTTCTTGGTATGGAAGAACTGCCTTTGGATTAACAGCTGAAAGAGTAGGGTTATCGACATTTGTAACTTGGATAGCGGATTCTCTATCCTTGCCAAAACAACCGATAGCAATAAGACAAACTTTGCCTGACTGGATCAGCTGCGTCTGCATTTGCGTGGCATTTTTTCCGCTACGCAGAATGGTAGTTGCAACTGTAAATGGTGTGCCTTCTAGCAGCGGCCCTACAAAGTTTACACTCACAGAGAGCAATCTACGAGGCTCTGTCAGTTGATGCTTCATGCTTTGCACCGCGATTGCAGCAGACAGTCCGCCAAACGCAGTACGGCCTTGACACCAACTTGCAGGAAACGTCATTTGTGTTTGCGCTTGCTGTAAATGCTCCGACTGAATAATTTCATCAAACGTCATGTTGTCATTTCTCATTCTTTATTATGTTGCACTTAGCATAACTGGTCTAACCAGGTAATCAAGCGTCAAATACATCGTATTTTCTTCTTCACTTGTTTCAAAATAAGCAATTAAGGGTGCTTTTTTGACCGAAACGTTCGAAAAGCAAAAAAATTTCAATTTTTTTCATTTTTTTTTAGTTGTGACGCTTGAATTACAAATCGGTGACCTTATTTATCAAATCAACTAACTGAACAACGAATTTTGAAGTCGGAGATGATTCATGGGTAAAATTATTGGAATCGATTTAGGTACTACTAACTCTTGTGTAGCGGTACTTGATGGTGATAAGCCGCGCGTTATTGAAAATGCTGAGGGCGACCGCACAACTCCTTCTGTTATCGCATTTACAGATGATGGTGAAACACTTGTAGGTCAGCCAGCGAAACGCCAGGCGGTAACTAACCCTAAAAACACACTTTATGCTATCAAGCGTCTAATTGGTCGTCGTTTTGAAGATGAAGAAGTACAGCGTGACCTTAGCATCATGCCTTTCAACATCGTAAAAGCGGACAACGGCGACGCTTGGGTTGAGGTACGTGGTGAGAAAAGAGCTGCACCTCAGATCTCAGCTGAAGTTCTTAAGAAAATGAAGAAAACAGCTGAAGATTTCCTTGGTGAGGCAGTAACAGAAGCCGTCATCACTGTTCCTGCATATTTCAACGATTCACAGCGTCAAGCAACTAAAGATGCTGGTCGTATTGCAGGTCTTGAAGTTAAGCGTATCATCAATGAGCCAACAGCCGCAGCACTTGCTTACGGCATGGATAAGAAACAAGGTGACAACGTTGTTGCAGTATACGACTTAGGTGGTGGTACATTCGATATCTCAATCATCGAGATTGATGAAGTTGAAGGCGAGCACACGTTTGAAGTTCTAGCAACTAACGGTGACACTCACTTAGGTGGTGAAGACTTTGATAACCGCGTTATCAACTACCTAGTTGCAGAATTTAAGAAAGACCAAGGCATCGACCTAAAAACTGATCCGCTAGCGATGCAGCGTGTTAAGGAAGCAGCAGAAAAAGCGAAGATCGAGCTGTCTTCTGCACAGCAAACTGAGGTAAATCTACCTTATGTTACTGCTGATGCAACAGGTCCTAAGCACATGAACGTTAAGCTAACTCGTGCAAAACTTGAGTCGCTAGTTGAAGACTTAGTTGCGCAATCAATCGAGCCGCTAAAACGTGCACTAGCAGATGCTGATCTTTCTGTAAGCGACATCAATGATATCATCCTAGTTGGTGGTCAAACACGTATGCCACTTGTACAGAAGAAAGTTGCAGAGTTCTTCGGTAAAGAGCCTCGTAAAGACGTAAACCCTGATGAAGCGGTAGCGGTTGGTGCTGCTGTTCAAGGTGGTGTACTTGCGGGTGACGTGAAAGACGTACTACTACTTGACGTTTGTCCTCTATCTCTAGGTATTGAGACTATGGGTCAAGTAATGACTGCGCTAATCGAGAAAAACACGACTATTCCTACTAAAAAGTCGCAAACTTTCTCAACAGCAGAAGACAATCAGTCAGCAGTAACAATTCACGTACTACAAGGTGAGCGTAAACGTTCAAGCGATAATAAATCTCTAGGTCAATTCAACCTAGAAGGTATTCGCCCGGCGCAACGTGGTGTGCCACAAATCGAAGTTACTTTTGATGTGGATGCAGATGGTATCTTACACGTATCTGCGAAAGACAAAGATACAGGTAAAGAGCAGAAGATCACAATCCAAGCTTCTTCAGGTCTAAGTGACGATGAAGTAGAGAAAATGGTACGTGATGCAGAAGCAAATGCTGAAGAAGACAAAAAGTTTGAAGAGCTAGTTGGCGCTCGTAACCAAGCTGATGCGCTTGTTCATGCTACACGCAAACAAGTTGAAGAAGCGGGTGACGACCTTCCAGCTGATGACAAGACAGCAATTGAAGCTGCACTTGGCGAGCTAGAAACGGCAATCAAGGGCGACAGCAAAGAAGAAATCGATGCTAAGACACAAGCACTAGCAGAGAAATCTCAGAAGCTTATGGAAATCGCTCAAGCAAAAGCGCAGGCTCAACAAGCTGGCGGTGATGCAGGTGCCCAACAAGGTTCAGCGAAAAAAGACGACGACGTAGTTGACGCTGAATTTGAAGAAGTTAAAGACGACAAGTAATTGTAGGTCTTGAAGGAGGGCGCGCTGGCTGTATGGCTTGTCGCGCCCTACGTGTTTATAAATTAGACTGTTGTCTGGCATTAATTTGCAAGCGACAGGGCTCGGCAGAGTTTGCAACGATGTAAGTTGCCAAGAAAGAGTAGTGTGATAAAAATGTCTAAACCTGACTATTATGAAGTATTAGGTGTTGCGAGAGACGCCAGTGAACGTGACATTAAAAAGGCGTATAAACGCCTTGCAATGAAATATCACCCTGATCGTACTGCTGGTAACGCTGAACTCGAAGCGAAATTCAAAGAAGTAAAAGAAGCTTACGAGATATTGACTGATAGTCAAAAACGCCAGATGTATGATCAATACGGCCATGCAGCTTTCGAACAAGGTGGTGGTGCTGGTCATGGTGGATTTGGCGGCGCTGGCGACTTCGGCGATATTTTTGGGGACGTATTCGGTGATATCTTTGGTGGCGGCGGTGGTCGTCGTCAATCAAGACAACAGCGTGGTGCGGATTTAAGATATAACCTAGAGTTAAGTCTTGAAGAAGCGGTACGTGGGAAAGAAGTTGATATCCAAGTGCCAACTTGGGTGAGCTGTAAACCATGTGATGGTAGTGGTGCGAAAGCCGGTTCTAAGCCTAAAACTTGTACAACCTGTCATGGTGCAGGTCAAGTACAAATGCGTCAAGGCTTCTTTGCGGTACAACAAACTTGTCCAACCTGTCAGGGTACAGGTCAGATCATTTCAGACCCGTGTAACAGTTGCCACGGACAGGGCCGTGTAGAGAAAACGAAGACACTTAATGTTAAGATCCCAGCCGGGGTTGATACGGGTGACAGAGTTCGCTTATCTGGAGAAGGCGAAGCGGGTGCACATGGTGCGCCAGCTGGTGACCTATATGTACAAGTGAGTGTGAAAGAGCACCCAATTTTTGTACGCGATGGCAATAACTTATATTGTGAAGTGCCAATTAGCTTCACAACGGCGGCACTAGGTGGTGAGATTGAAGTACCGACCTTAGATGGCCGTGCGAAACTGAAAATTCCATCAGAAAGTCAAACAGGCAAAATGTTCCGTATGCGTGGTAAAGGCGTTAAGTCTGTGCGCAGTGGTGCGGTAGGTGACTTAATTTGTAAAGTTGTCCTAGAAACGCCAGTAAACTTGAACGAGCGCCAAAAAGTGCTTCTTCAAGAGTTTGAAGAGTCTATGGGTGAAAACAACGGTAAGAATCGCCCTAAAGCTCAAGGCTTTTTCGACGGCGTTAAGAAGTTCTTTGATGACTTGACCAAGTAACCCGAACTTGTTTGAAAATGCCCGCTGCGATAGCGGGCATTTTTGTTTTGGCGATTGGTGCGCCTTATCGCAAGGCGATAGCATGAATCTTTATTTCTTGATATAACTGATGCCTGCTAAACGGAGTTTGTAATGACACCTGCAATAAATCTACTTAAGAAGGCGAAAGTGGCGTTCCAAGTGCTGCAATTTGAGCACGATCCTAACGATCATGACTTTGCTAATGAAGCTGCGAAAAAGCTCAATCTAGACCGAGAAAAAGTGTTCAAAACACTGTTGATTGACGTTGATGGTGAATTGCATGTAGCCGTTTCTCCTGCCACGCAACAAGTTGATTTAAAAGCTTTTGCCAAAGTATGTAAAGGGAAGAAAGCACAGCTTGCTGATCATCAGATCGCGCAAAAGGTTACTGGCTATTTAATTGGTGGAATAAGCCCGTTTGCACAGAAAAAACAGCTGCCAACTTTACTTCACGAGAGTGCTTTAGCATTCGAGCAAATTTATGTTAGTGCAGGCAAGCGGGGAGTCGAAGTGGTTATTGCGCCCTCAGATATAAAAGCGATTTGTAAAGCGAAAGTCGCAAATTTTTAATTCTTCATTTCATAAAAGCACAGCTTCAACAATTTGCTTATTAACCTGAGGTTTGGATAAGAAATATTTCAACTCATTGTTTCTAAAGAATAAATTAGTTTTTCCTTGTCTAGCCAGAGAGTTTTAGGGAAAACACCGCTTCCGCGTCGTGCTCTCGCTAAGGTACCTACATCCTGTAGGCAAGGAGAATTTACGCACCAATATCTGGCTATTGGAAGTGAATTCAACGCAGTCAGCGCTAAAACGGGCTGCTAGAAAGGCATTAATTATCCGCAGCTCAGGTTTATTAGTCAGTAAATTTTCCCATAACTCAAAACTGCCACTATCGCTTTAGACAAAAAACAGGGATCGGATTATTAGCTGATTGAATCGATATGCTAGAAAGCAAGTGCGAAGGTAATATCGTTGATACTGGAAAAATAGTTTCCATGATCCAACCTGTTTTGGTTTAATAAAAACTGGGTGTCGAGATATCAGTGAGGATACATGGATCAAATACTAATTATAATTGGAGTATCGATATTCGGTGCTTTGGGTTCAATTCATTTGGTGTATACGTTTTTCACTGAAAAATTTAATCCTCATGATGCTGCTGTAGTTGCCGCCATGAAAAATACGTCACCATTAATCACCAAAGAAACTACAATGTGGCGTGCTTGGATAGGCTTTAATGCTAGCCACAGCTTGGGTGCGATGTTGTTGGCTGCTATTTATATTCCATTGGCCGTTAACAACTTTGAGGTTATCAAAGGCTCTCTTTGGTTTTCACTGCTACCAATTGTTGTTGGCATATCATACTTAATCTTGGCCAGAAATTATTGGTTTAAAATCCCATTTGTTGGTGTACTTACTTCCTTGATATGTTTTCTGATCGCGGCATGGCTGATCAACACATGACAAGAGGCACTATTCGGCTCATTAGATGCGCACTTACTACACTCGCCTGTGTGGCGGGCATTAATGTTTTTAGATGAAACTTCTAAATTTAAGAAGCTGGGATAGTGCGCCACCTAAGAGCTCACTCACCTCGAACTTATTAATCCATATTGTTATCTTGGCTATTTCACCTTAGCTAAATAACTTTGAGTTATTGCAGACATTGTCTTTATGAGATGCTACGGATAGTCATTCTATATGTTATAGGTAATAGATAGATGCAGAAACTGTGTGGTGCTGAGTAATCTGCGCTTGAGCAATAACTAACAAGTCCGCCATCCTTCCTTACGAAATATAGGGAATGTTTTGTCATGCTTACAAGTGATTTTGTCATAATAATAGGCAAAATCTCAATTTCAACTTACAGATGTAAGCCATTAATTTCGCAGTCATTTATATTAATCACTCGATAATTCGGTAAAAAAGGCGTTAAAAAGTTAGATAGAGTAATTGATCTAAACGAATTTTTATGCCGTAATGTAAGTATATCTATCTGGTCGGATGAGTTAATTATGAGCCTAAGAACGAATTTAAGAAAGATCCTCCCAAGCATTTCAATCACAGAACAAGAAGCATTAGATGCCGGTGATGTTTGGTTAGAAGGGTCAATTTATCAAGGTAAGCCTGACTTTTCAGCGCTGCGTGCTGTACCTGAAGCTAAGTTAAGCGCAGAAGAGCAAGCCTTTTTAGAAGGTCCAGTTAAAGAATTAATGGGTATGATCGATGACTCGGAAATTCAAAATGGCAAACACCTGCCAGAGCATGTGCTTGAATTTTTGAAAAAAGAGAGATTTTTCTCTTTGATCATTCCAAAAGAATACGGCGGTCTAGAGTTTAGCCCTTATGCAAACTCAACGATTGTAGGTACAATTGCGACTAAATCCTCTGCGGTAGCGGTAACGGTGATGGTTCCTAATTCACTAGGTCCGGGTGAGTTATTGTTACATTACGGTACTAAAGAGCAGCAAGCGCACTATCTTCCTCGCTTAGCAAACGGTCGTGATATTCCATGTTTCGCGTTAACAAGCCCTGAAGCCGGTTCAGATGCGGGTGGCATTCCGGACCAAGGTATTGTTAAAAAGGGCATGCACAACGGCGAAGAAGTACTTGGTCTTGAAATAACATGGGACAAACGCTACATCACACTTGCGCCGATTGCGACAGTACTCGGTTTAGCAATTAAAGTATTGGATCCTGAGGGATTACTAGGCGGTAAGAAAGAACTAGGGATCACCTGTGCGTTAATTCCACATGACCATCCGGGTGTGCAACTTGGTAATCGTCATGACCCTATGGGAATACGCTTCTATAACGGCACAACGCGTGGTGAAAAAGTTTTTATCCCAATGGACTTTATTATCGGTGGCCAGCAGAATATCGGTCGCGGCTGGCAGATGTTGGTTAGCTGCTTAGGTGCTGGACGTGGTATTTCATTACCAGCGCTAGGCGTATCAACTAGCCAAGTCGCACTGAAATCTGCATCTGAATATGCTGCGGTACGTGAGCAATTTGGCCTTTCGATCGGCCAGTTTGAAGGTATTCAAGAAAAGCTTGCGGACATTGCAGGCAAAGCATACATGCAAGAGGCAATGCGAGTGTTAACAACAGAAGGCTTAGGCATGGGCCTTAAGCCATCTGTAGTAACAGCAATCGCAAAATACCACATGACTGAAACTGGTCGCGATGTGTTGGACTCTGCAATGGATATCCTAGCGGGTAAGGCCATTCAAAACGGTCCTCAGAATACCCTTGCAAGCGGTTATGTCGCTCAGCCAATAGCAATCACCGTAGAGGGTGCAAACATCCTAACGCGTAATTTGATGATCTTTGGTCAAGGTGTAATGCGCTGTCACCCATATCTACAGTCGATGGTTGAATCTATTCACAGTGAAGAGAAAGATGCCGACAGTAAATTCCGTGGTATTTTGACAAAAACAGTTAGCTATAGCGTTGCCAACAGCTTACGCGCTTTCAAATACGGCCTTATGCCTTTCACTGCTGATGCAAAGTCACCATTACCAGAAGTGCGTGCTTATGAAAAAGCCGCGCATAGATTAGCAGCGAAGCTTGCGGTATATGCAGACTTCTCACTACTTGTGCTAGGCGGAAAACTGAAGCAAGCAGAAATGCTGTCAGCACGCCTTGGTGATGTAATGAGTCACTTATATGCAGCGATGGCTTCAATCAAATACTATGAGCAGAAAGTAGCGGTAGCAGAGCGTGAGCAAGCAGCACCTTATTTCCATTATGCGACAAGGCATGCACTTATGAGTGCTGAAGAAGCGCTGCATAAGTTCTTAGACAACTTCCCGGCAAGTGGTACTCGTAAATTTATGCGTGTGATCACGATGCAGTTTAGTGGTAAACAAATGCCTAAGATTAATGATGATATGATCAGAGAGTTAGCCGCTGCAGCGCAAATGGATACACCGTTCAAAGCGCAGCTTACTCATCTTGTGAAACCGACAGCGGGTGATGGTCATGATATCAATGAGCAAGCATATAAAGCTAAGATGGGTTGTCTTGACCTGCTTGCCAAAGTTAAAAAGGCAGTTCGCAAGCGTGAGATCCAACCAGGTGTTCGTTTCGAACAAACCTTAGATAATGCACTCGTTGGTAACCTTATCAACGAGGAGGAGTACGCAAAACTGGTTGATTACAACCGCAAGCGTGAAAAAGCAATTCGAGTGGATGAGTTCGACTTCGATTTAAACTTGTTAGATGAACAAAGCGCGAAAGAAACAGTCAAGCAAGCTGTGAATGAGTAAGTTAAACAAATAACTTTTCTGTAAAAGTAAAAGCCCTTAACCATTCGGTTAAGGGCTTTTTCATGTTGGGTAAAGATAATAACACCAGCTATAATTAACGAGCACTGTAAAACGGTTTGCTTATTGTACCAATTTGCCTTAATACTCGCTCAATTTGAAGGCGCATATCTGACGCTAACAGCGTTAAAGTTTTGTTATTTAGAACAACTAAATAGCAAAACTTTTGCCTTGCCTACATGGATGTAGGTACCTTGGCGTGAGCAGGATGCGGAAGCGGTGTTATCGACAAGATTTTCTCGCCTTAAAAGAGATCTCTTAGTTATGCAAGTCGGTATTCGTGATAGTAAGTAAAGGGTTGTACTGTGTTTGAGTAACCTGAATTGGACAATAAAAAGATTGGCTTTTATTGAACAAGTCTCAGGTTAAATAACAAAAAGGTGTAACACAGTGAAAATAAGTATTCCAAGCGATGTAATTTCTGCGCCTATTTCAACACAGCAAGAGCAACAATTATGGAGCGGTTGTGGTGATATGTTATTTATCGATCACGATGCTGGAAAGCTTGCAATTAAGCGCACTAAAGTCCCCAGTGACATTGCACATCAGAGAATTGAACAATCTTCAGTGGCGCTTGCGCGTAAAGCTAAGTCTTATCAGGTAGAACGTCACTTTTACAAACACCATGCATGCGAGTTACTCTCGCCCTGCAATACACCGAGCTATTTGGGAGAAGGGGTAAATGAAGGGATGGACTACATCATCTTTAGAGACTTCTCAACTCAAGGTTTTTCGCAAACTACTAAGCCGTCCGAGTCACAAATATTAGCGGTGATAGGGTGGTTAGCTAAATTCCATGCTCACTTTTTACAAAGCCCCGCAGAGCATGTGTGGGAACAAGGAAACTATTGGCACCTAGATACACGGCCAGATGAGCTTGAGCGAATGCAGCACAGTAGTATTAAACAAGCGGCACCTCGATTACGAGATCGTATCAAAAATAGCCATTGGCATACTTGGATCCATGGCGACGCTAAACTTGCTAACTTTGCTTTCAACGGTGACCAAGCGCTAGGATTCGATTTTCAGTACGTGGGAAAGGGGATTGGTGTGTCAGATTTAATGCTGTTTATTACGTCTGTACTGGACGAAAAAGCGCAGCTCCTCCATGCCGATGAGTATCTAAAGTTGTATTTGGATATGTTGAGAATAGAATTATTGGGCAAAGCGGCCTCGATTGATATTGCTCAGATCCTTTCCGAGTGGGAATTGTTGTGGCCGGTAGTGTGGGCTGACTTTTATCGTTTTCTGTTGGGTTGGAAACCGGACCATGTAAAAATTAATGATTACATGAAATTTCAAACGGAAATTGCATTACAACAGGGATAACCAATGGCTATAGCCTTATTCAGTGCGTTAAATTGGGCTGTATTTGATTTTTTACGAAAAAGGCTAGCAAGCTATTATTCAGCCGCGCAAATGTCGGTGATATTTAGTCTCTTAGTCTTACCTGCATACATTGGTTATTGGTTGGTTGTTGACAAACAGCTCCCAAGTTCCGCTTATTTAGCGCCAGCGATAGCGAGCGGAGTTTTGGCTGCAATTGGTAGTGTAAACTTTATTCAGGCACTTGCGCTTGGACGCATGGCGGTTATCCTGCCTCTTTTATCCATCACTCCAGCACTTGCTGGCGTGTTTGCTTGGCTGCTGCTCGGAGAACCTTTAACCCTACTGCAGTCAGTGCTAATTGCTGCTATTGTCCTCGCTTCGTTTTTATTGCAAGGAGGCAGATTCTCTTTTCAAGAGCCTGGTGCAAAACAAGTTGCAATCACCTCTGTTTGCTGGGGGCTTTGTATCGTGTTCGATAAAGAGGCTTTGCAATACAGCTCGCTCTCTTTTCATGCTGGGTTTCTAACCTTTATGGTATTTTTTGTTAATCTGATCTTGCTCCGACCACAGTTTAAAAATCAAAATTTCCGCGCACATTGGTTACTCTGGGCTATTTCTTCGGTGGTATTCGCTGCTGCAGTTCTCTTTCAATTGCAGGCGTTAACGGAAATTCAGCCGGGGCTTGTTGAGGGGTTGAAAAGAGCCATTGGCATAGTCAGTGCGAGTGTGCTTGGGATGTGGTTCTTTAAAGAGGTAATTTCAACAAAAGAATGGCTTATAATCTCCGTTATTTTGTGTTGTAGTGCAATGTTGGCGTTAAATAGTGGCGCTTAAGCGCCACTTAAAACAACGCACTTATTTACATTGCGCGACTTTAGTCCAAACGTTTGAGTAGATCTCAGGGCTTGCGCCTTGTGACCAGAACGTAGCACGGTATTCAAAACCCTTGAATGAAACTCGGTCGCCAATATTGTAGAACTTAGTTGCACTCCATTCTTGGATACCATTACACCCAGCTGGTGCATCGCTAACGGTAACTGCCAGTGTCTTAGAAGCAGTTCTGTTATTTGCAGCTGTCACAGTGAGTGTCACTTGATATGTACCAGCACTAGCGTAGGTGTGTGATGGGTTAGTTTGTGAGCTTGTTGCACCGTCACCAAACTCCCACTGATAACTACCTGCTGTTGATTGGTTATTAAATGTTGCTGTGAGGCCGGACACGCTGAAGTTAAAGTTTGCATCGACTGCACCTGAGGTATCACAACCATTATTTGTTAAATAATCAACCGCCGCTTTTGCTTGTACAATACCATAGCCGTAAGACGTATCGCGGCCTGCTTGGCCTTTGTCTTTTGCTGTTGTATTCAACACTTGGCGAATCTGCTGAGCAGTACATTGCGGGAAGTGGCTCCACACTAAGGCAGCGACACCAGAGACATGCGGCGTTGCCATTGAAGTCCCGCTAATACTGCGATACGCGCCATTATTCCATGTTGAGTTTACACCAACACCTGGGCCTGCAATTTCTACTTGGCTGTTGTATTGAGAGAAAGAGGCTTTTGACTCAGAACGGTCTACTGCTGCTACAGACACGACTGCATTATACGATGCCGGGTAGCTCAACGAGCTATTACCCGCGTTGCCAGCAGCTGCAATATGTAGCATGCCGCGCTGATAACTTTGTTCAAACGCATTACGCTCTGCTGTAGAGCTGCCGCTACCACCTAAACTCATGCTGGTTACATTGGCGCCAGCCTGCTCACACTGTTCAATTGCTTTAATGAGATCGGAACCATATGCCCAGCGGCCTTGGTCATTAAACACCTTAACAATATGAAGACCTAGTTGCCCTGATGGATTTACCCCAACTACACCTGTACCATTACCACCTAAAGCGGCGATTGTGCCGGCAACGTGTGTTCCGTGGCCGTTACCATCGTTACTCCACACACCTGTGTCGTAGTTACCATAGCCGTCATTACCAGTAACGCCTGTGCTAGGTAAGTCTTGATGACCTAGCGTATAACCTGTATCCATAATACAGACTTTACGGTTGCCGCTGTAGCCATCAGATACTTGGTTAGCTTGCACCATATTAATACCGTAAGGTGTGGTTTCAGCAAGTAAATCAATTGCTGAAGTTTCTACGCTTGGCAAATAACGTTTAGGGTCAATTTCTACTTGCGCAACATTGCCGCTTGCTTGTAGCTGTTGCATTTGCGCAGAAGAAACTTCGGCGACATATGCATTAATGCTTGGCAACGTGTTGACTGCAGCACTGCCTAAGGTTGAGTAGGCTGCTTCAGACAACGCCTGCGCTTTAAACTGTGCCGTTTCTGCCTGATTTAAGCGCACTGGCAGAACATTTGGTGTTGCACTGTCTTTTAATGTGACGATAACGCGCTGTGTATCTGCGTGAGCAACTGAAAGGCTTGCACAAACGCAGGCACTGAGGGTTGAAAGCTTAAGAAGTTTTACTACTGTATTACTGTTTTTCATATTTCACCTGTTTTACATGTTGTTTACGTTTGTTACTAAAACAGGTGTTGACATCGCTGTCAATGTGCGAAGATCAAACAGGTTTAAATTGCATTATATTTCTTGGTTTTGTTTAATGCATTAATTAATCTTTCTTAAATCCTCAGTTTTTTACATTATTATTGTGATTATTTTTATTAAGTGAGTGAGTTAGTTCTGTAATGGTAAATTGCGCTGGATCGTTAATGTAACGTAAAAAGTCCAGGTGTTCAGGAAAGTTTCCATGTATGGCATGATACAAAGGTAGGGAAGCGTCATTCAACGATTCGAAAATAGATAAGGTTACGCTGTCTATTGGTGTGAAGTCTCTATGATATTGTGCTAGTCGAGCTAAGGTATAGGCCCCAAGCAACACATGCCCTCCAATCGAAACATCTAACTTAGGCGCAATACCTTCATCCCAGTTAATCCCACCTATGACGATCTTACGGTTTAATTCTTTAGCAGCGAGTAATGCGCCATAAGCAATAGGATCATTGGCAGCCCAAACTGTTGTGATTGCGGAGTCTCGCTGTAACCACGCTTTAGTGAGTCGATAAGCTTCATTCTGAGACCATTGACAATTTGCCTCTGCGATTAATTCTAGCTCTGTATGGTGCTCAAGATAAGCACGCATGCCTTTTTGTCGGTCTAATGCCGCAGTCGTCGCCACGTCACCTAGCAAAGCTAATACATGTTGCGATGGATTGGAGGACCTAAGCGCTTTTCGCGCAAGTTGACGCATTAATTTAAAACCAGCTTGGAAATTGTCTGGCTCAATGGTGCCAATAATTTGGTGTCCTGCCTTTAACAAAGCCACTTCCTCTGTTTTGGTCGGTCCATTAAGCAAGAAAATAATCTTAATGTTGGTGGCTTTAGTGTTTAACAAATAGGGAACGACACTCGACTTTTCGTTAACCAGCACAAGGTAATCAGCATCACTTTTCAAGGCTTGCTCTACGAGCGATTTCATCAAAATATGGTTGCGCTGTGCATAACTAATTTTGAGGGAAATATTCATGTTAGTAGCGGCCGCAGTCATCACGTTGCTGACGTTATACCAAAAGTCCCCAGTCGGGTTTTTTGTTGCAAAGCCGGGGTTTACAAATTGAACGTTGAATCGTTGTGCAGATAGCGCGGCCATCGGCGATAAGAGTAAAAAGATGAACAACAATTTTCGGATCATAAGTCTCTACATTTTTTGATATTCAAAAAGTGTGCTGCTAAATACGCTACAAGTATAGTTTACGCTAGAATTGTAGTGTTATCTGCCTGTGTTTTGAATGCTATTCAGGGTAAGCATATTTTTCATAGCATTGAATTTAGCTCATGCGTTAATTGCTTTATACTAGCGGGCAAAGAGTAAGGGGACTTTGATGAGAAAAATCGTATTTATATTCGTGTTGTTGTTTTCGATGTCAGGGGTTGCGCATGAGTCAAGTGAACTGAATAAAACCATGAAGGAAATGGGGCATATTTATAAGCAGGCTATGGCAGCGCAATCAGCTCATGAAATGCAAGCGCACTTAACTGAGCTAACGACACTCGTTAATGAAAGCAAGCAATTTCAGTTTAAGCAAGAGGTGTCTGCCGAGTCAGTTGAGGGCTTGAATAAAGTACTCGAAACCATTACTAAAGCGAGCCAAGAAGTAGACTCAGGAAAAGTTGAAAAAGCCCGTGAAATGCTATTAAAAATTGATAAGTTGAGAAAGCAATACCACAAACTACACGAGCCGCCGAGCTTTTGGGAATTATTATTCGGTAGTTAACCTGAGATTCGAATAGTTATCCTATCGCTGTGGTTATTTCTTGTTCTATCACAACAGCTTGGCTTATCGATCTTGGCTTTAGTTGAGCATGACAAAATACTAGCGAGCCGTGGCTTTATCTCTCAGGCTCGTTAGTCCTCCATAAGATCCAAAAGCGATGAAATAGCCTTATCCTTTTCTGCACTTATTAGAAATTACGCAAAAATCTACTCAAAAGAAGTTGCATTATCAATTGGAACGATCCAGTATGTTTGTTTTTAATCTGGGAAATTTCAATGAAAACCTCCTCATTAGCCAGTCTAATTTTACTTTCATTTTGTAGCTCCTCATTAGCGAATGCCAATGCGCTCTACGACATCACCGAACGCGATACATTCTCTGTAACGAGTGACGTAAAGGAGCAGATCCAAGGTGAGGGGATAGAGCAATTAGTTGATAGGTCACAAAAAAGCAAATTCTTATCTAAGCAATCCAGCGCTGAGATTGTATTTGATCTGAAAGACGTAAAAGCGCTCAGACAATATAGTCTCACCTCAGCCCAAGATGCACCCGCCCGAGACCCAAAGCATTGGACTGTAGCCGTATCTATAGATGGCAAGGCGTGGCAAGAGGTTGATAAGCGCAACAATATGGTATTTTCAAGACGGGGTGAAACGCTCGCTTTTGACCTACCCAAAACAACGGATGCGAGGTACGTGCGCTTTACTGTAGCACAAGAAGGTAAAACACAGTGGGGCGACCGCTTTTTGCAAATCGCTGATCTGGCGCTCTATGCACAAACAAACTTACCGCTGGCAAATTTTACTGCAGATAAAACCGTCGCCAAGCTTAATGAGCCAATTTCTCTGCAGTCGATATCTGCAAACTCACCTACAGGGCTGAGTTGGAAGGTTGAGGGCAAAACGATGCTGCCAACCACAAAAAGTGTTGAAGTAGTTTATGACAAGCCAGGTAACTACGATGTTACTCTAATGACTAAAAATGCGCATGGCTCCGACCTTAAAACCCGAGCAAACTATCTAAAAATATACGATCCAGCTCAACCATGGAAAGGCTTTGAGCCGCCAAAGGTCAAAGTGGTTATCGAAGATACTGAGTCGGCAGGGTCGAAACGTCTGCAAGCACTATTTCCTGATATAGCCAGTACGGTGGATGACGTAACTCGCCAACTGGCTCCAAGGTTGTACAAACACTTTGCAGAGCTGCCAGAGTTTGAGCAAGTCACATTTAGGCTGAAGTGGATGGACACAATAGCGTATCGCTCTGGAGACGAAACAAATATGGAAATTGTGTTTAGCTCAAAGTACATCACCGAAAAACTGGCTGCACAACCAGATGAGCAAGTGGAATACGAACTCCTTGGTGTGCTCTGGCACGAACTTACCCATGGATATCAGCTATTTCCAAAAGAGAGAAGTTATTCTGAGCCCGATGTACATGCATTTATTGAAGGAATGGCGGATCTCATTCGCATTCAAGCGGGATACCATAAAACCCGTTCACCTAAGCCGTCGGATTCTTGGGT
Source organism: Pseudoalteromonas sp. A757 (assembly GCF_004103285.1). NCBI lineage: Bacteria > Pseudomonadati > Pseudomonadota > Gammaproteobacteria > Alteromonadales > Pseudoalteromonadaceae > Pseudoalteromonas > Pseudoalteromonas sp. A757. The sequence continues at coordinate 98,031 of NZ_QNQN01000065.1, read as the reverse complement.
TGGTGGATACACAAATACCGGGTTCTTTCTCGCATGGCTCGCTGAGTCACATCCAGATTTTGCCTATCGTTTTAATCAAACTGCGGTAGAAATAGAGGATTGGTCATTTGAAAATGCAATAAAGTCAGTTACAGGAGAGTCTCTTGATGAGCTCTGGTCTCGCTATCAAAGTGAGCTAACTGCTAAGAAATTGCAGTGAATCAGTAAGGACTAAATAATTACAGTTTGTCATCACTGTGCTGTAAATGTACATAATTTGTTGACAGACTTGTTTTATTGCTCATAATTGGAACGTTCCTTTTTCGGTTTCTTCCTGAAGCTTTGTTGGTTTTGCTACGGGAGAAATAAAATTTTAATAAAAAATTGGAACGTTCCTTTAAATTGTGGGGGTCTTATGACAACAATAATATATAAACATAGCCTGATCGCCGCTGCTGTTCTAGCAGCGGTAGCAACTAACTCAGTAACAGCCGCAACAGATGAACAAGCAGAAGAAATAGAACGTGTTGAGGTGACAGGATCTCGTATTAAACGTATCGCCATTGAGGGTGTGACCAATGTCCAAAGTCTCTCTTCCGCTGATATGGTCAGAAGTGGTTTTAACACAGTTTATGACGCACTGAGTAGTATTTCCGCTGCTAGTGGTGCCGTTCTCGGTGAAGTAGAAACTGGCTCCTATACGCCTGGTGCCAAGGAGTTAAACCTGTTAGGCGTTGGACCTGAGTACACACTTATTCTAGTTAATGGCAAGCGCTTGGCCTATTACCCAATGCCTTACGGTGGCCAAACCAATTTTGTTAATCTCGATATGTTGCCAACGGCGATGGTTGAGCGCATCGATATTCAATCCGGCGGTGGCTCTGCAATCTATGGTTCAGACGCAATGGCTGGAGTAGTCAATATTATTACCAAAAAAGGTATGGACGAGCATGTCGTTGAAGCATTCTACGGCCAGGATACCTATGGTACGGGTGATAAAAAAGGCTTGTCGTTTGTTGGTGGTTTTGAGCAAGACGACTTTACGTTTGACTACTCGCTAGAATATAAAACGGAAGAGGCGCTGACTGGTGCCGACAGACCTTTTCATGACAGTGTTTGGGATAATCCAGACCCAACAAACAAACGAGAACTCAATCGTTCCATTACCGTATGGGCTGAGAACACTGAGTTCAAAAATCAATATTCAGCGCAGTACTGCAACACAGATGACAATCCACACCCGACTGCGGTTCAGCACTTTATTAGCCGCAATGACTACGGCCTAAGCTGTGGGTGGGATGAAACCGGTAATAATTTGCTCCGTAACCAAGTTGAAACCATGAGTTTGTATATCAACTCGGTGTACAGTATCAACGACGAACACAGCTTTTTTGTTAACGGATTTTATATCGACCAAGAAAAGAAAGGGGCACGAAATCCATTCTTCTTTGCTCATGCAGAGTCAATTCACGGATCCATGTTTTGGGATCCTGATATCAAAAATAAAGCTGGTGGCTATGGCGCTCCAGTTAAGTATATGTGGCGAATAGTGAATGATTCAGAATATACAAATGATGGTTTAGGTCGGGTATACGATGATAAATCTTATTCATTTAGTTTTGGTCTTGAAGGGGAGATAGCAGACTACTATTACTCCGTTGGTTTTAGCCGTTCACAATACGATTTCTCTGATAGGTACTTGCACCACACGGTTGAAGGAAATAACTGGCTAAAAGGACCAAAGTTGGGAGAGGTTGATGGCATGCCAATCTACCGTCCGAATTACCAAGCTTTTTTTGCGCCTCTGACCCAAGACAATATGTATAACATGGCTGATTGGGCAACCTACGATGGCTTATCGTTCAATGAAACCCTAACTGCAGATCTGTCCGGGGATTTATTTGAATTGCCAGCTGGATTTGTGTCTTTTGCAGCGTATATTGAGCTGATGAAAGAAGGGACGAGAGCGACGCCAGATAGCAGAATACTAAATAAAGAATTTGTCGGTCTAACTGGTGTTATCACCGATGGTGAGCGTAACCGTTATGCAGCTGCGACAGAATTTATGATCCCTATTACTGAACAGATCTCTAGTGAAATAGCACTGCGTTATGACCACTATGATGATATTTCTGATGTTGGTGGAGCATTCACTTATCAAGTTGGTTTTAAATACTCTCCCACTGACGCGTTGATGCTAAGAAGTGCATATGGAACAACGTTCCGTGGTCCTAGCATGAGTTCAGTATATCAAGGGTTTGCTGGTAACTTTGGACGAGGCTCGGACAGAGTGATTGCAGATGCTTGTCTACGTTTTCAAACCACAGGGGATCCCGCTCAATATAATGCTGATGCATTAACTATCAGTTGTGCAGACTTAGACACAACAAATATCAACGAGCCAAAGCTAGATGCTGACTTTGAGACAATCTCGGCAGGCGACCCAACTTTAAAAGAAGAATCTGGTCATTCATTAACCTTTGGTCTGGTGTATGAGTACTCCCCTGAGCTGTCATTCAATGTTGATGTTTATGACATTGTCTTAAAAGACAAAATTACTCGACTTGGGTCTGGCGAAATTCTTGATAATGTCTGGAAGTGTGAAAACGGCCTAATCGATTCGTCTTCAGCTAAATGCGCCAATATGCAAGACAGAGTACAGCGTTTTGACCAAGATGGTTTGGCAACCGACTGGTTAGGAAACACGAAAAAAGGGTTACCGTACACCGCAGCTATTATCAGAGAAGGTTATATAAACGCCGCGGAAAGGCAGCATGGCGGCGTCAACTTTGGTGTGAAGGGCACGTATGAGTCAGAATTTGGCGATTTCATTTATAAGCTTGACTACAGCCATGTTTTAAAGAAAAAAGAAAAGCTTCGTCCCGAAGATCCTCTTGAAGATGTGCTAGACAGTCAAGATAACTATAACTTCAAAGATATGGCATCGTTTAACCTGACTTGGCAGTTGGAGAAGACCGCAATTTCATGGCAGGTAAATTATAAAGGAAAAAATTGGAACGGTGCTGATTTTGGTCAAAGAGAAAAGTTACCAGCATGGATAAAGCATAACCTAACCATTGGTCACTATATCAATGACAACACGCGAGTGATGTTTACGGTTCAAAACTTATTAAATGCGATGCCGCCTCAGGACGCCTCGTTTAGAAGCTACCCATTCTATAAAGCGGGTAATTACGACACGAACGGGCGCGAGTTCTTACTAAAAGTTAACTACCAATTTTAATAATAAAGGGTAACGAAATGAGAAAATTAATGCTATCAGCGGTGGCAATGGCCGTCGCTGCGACACTTATAGGCTGTAATGATGGGTCTGAATTTGTTGAACGTGATAAGCCTGAACAAACTCAATCATCCGGGCAGCCAGACTCTGGCGCACTGCGTAATATCACCTCAGATACTGGAGTTGAGATTGAGGCTATTTTAGCGGATGGTGTACAAGCCTCACCTGCAGGTGAAAGTGTCGACAAACTTATCGACGCTAACACGAGTACAAAATTCCTGGCTTTTGCGTCAAACGTCACTGTAGTGTTTAAAGCCGCGACAGAGATTGAACTTAGAGAATATAGCTTTACGTCAGCAAACGATGAAGCGAACCGAGATCCAAAACAGTGGGTCGTATATGGCTCAAATGATAAAACAGAGTGGGTTGAGCTGGACTCAAGAGCGGGAGAAGTATTCTCTGCTCGAGGACTGACTCGCAATTTTGAATTGGCCGAAAGCGGCGAAAAGTATCGCTACTTCAAATTTGATTTAGTACATGGTGGTACAGATAGCTATGGTGCTGATATTACGCAACTAGCGGAACTCGAAATCAAAACGGTATCGGATATTCCTATCGTCGCATTTAATGCGACAAACACGACTCCTGAAGTCTCTGAGTATATTGTTTTTAGAGATGAGTCGTTGGTTAATCCGACTCACTGGCAGTGGACATTTGAAGATGGTATTCCTGCAACAAGTACAGAGCAAAACCCATTGGTTAAGTTTGAGGCATTAGGGCCAAAAACCATCACACTGGTTGCAAGTAACGACAAAGGGGAAGCGGCATTAGTGCAGCAAGACTTTATCCGTGTGTGGGATCCAGTCTCGCCATGGGCAGGGTTTCCAGAGCCTGCAATTGAAGTAAAAAAGGAACTACCAGAGCACCCAGGACAGCTGGCGCTTGAACGTGCGGTACCAGATCTAAATGCCCTTATTCATGAGATCTCTTTGAAGATTGCCAAGCGCTTATTTAATAATGTAACCGAAATCAATGTTTTTGAGCACGTTACTTTTATCACTGGAGACTTTGATGCGCCTGCTTCAAAGGCCGGTGAAGGCAAATTTATGGAGCTTAGGTTTGATGTTAAGCACATCGCCAACCTAGAGGGTCTTGGAGATGAGGCTATTCGTAACGAAGTCATTGGCGTGCTGTGGCATGAGCTGACTCATGGCTACAATAGTGTTCCGGCAGAAGGAGAATATCGTCCGGGCACGGATTATCATACCTACCTTGAAGCGCTGGCTAACTTTATTCGAATAGATGCTGGTTACTTAGAGCATAGACGCGCTGGAGTTCGCTGGATGGAGCACTACAATGTTGATGCTTACGATCAAACAGCATTCTTCTTTGAGTGGGTAGAAAACAGTCATCGTAACACCGATTTTATCCGCAAGTTTAATGCGGCAGCAAAAACGCTTGATCCGTGGAGTTTAGACACCGCTTTTAAATCTATATTTGGTGAACAGCGTGGCATTGATGCGGTATTTGAAGAGTATCAAGTCTACCTTGCAAGCGTCGGTAAGTTACCACCAGTACCACTTGGGTATCAGAACTTTGCACCCACTAGCACTCAGGTAACAACAAACGGAACCGCACTTGTGCCTTTTAATGAGGGGGCAGATAAGCTTAATGATAGAAATATTACCTCTAAATTTAATGTGGTGTTGGAAGCCCCTGCTTGGCTTGCACAATATGCACCTGACTTGTTGCCGATAAAACAGGTTGATAAGGCCCAGGTTAACTATGTGTTTGACAGCGCTAAAACAGCAAAATACTACTCATTAGCGACAGCGGGAGACAACCCTCATCGCTTTCCTAACGCGTGGCAGCTACAGGGCTCAAATGATGGTACGAATTGGATTACACTAGATACTCAACAGTTCAGCGAACTACCTAATACGATGGAATACTATAGCTTTGCTATCGAGAGTCCAAATGCGTATACCCATTATCGTTTGGAACTTGAGCATACCCGTGAAGGCGGTGGAATTGGCGGCGCTAGCGGACGCCTAATTCAGCTAGGCGAATTCTCATTGTGGGAAGCAAAAGAATAGCTTTTTAGTTAAAAGGTGGGCAATGCCCACCTTAAAAAGTGCTTATTTTGACTTTTAACGTTTCTTCTTCTTTTTACCTTGAACCGCTTTAAATCGCGGATTAGATTTACAAATTACGTAAACCCGACCACGTCTTTTTACGACTTGACACCCCGGTCTATTTTTAGCGCTTTTGAGTGAGCTCAGTACTTTCATCTGGTTTATCCTTTTTTAGTCGCAAGGTTTTTAAAGCGGCGGTTAAATTGTGCAACTCGACCATCACTTGCCACCAACTTCTGTTTACCTGTATAGAAAGGGTGAGATGCACTAGAGACGTCAATTGGGAAGTAAGGGTAAGTCTTACCGTCTAGTTCAACAGTTCTGTCCGATTTAATGGTTGAACCGACAATAAAGTATTTATCAACCGATGTATCATGGAAGGCAACAAGTTGATAATCAGGGTGGATATTTGGTTTCACGACAACGACTCCTAAATAATGTGTTGTTATACTGTATCAATATAAATTAAATAAAAACTATTCTCAACAACTAATTTGTTGTTGCCGCCATTTAGTGCGATACGCCTAATTTGTCAACGCATGCGGAACTAAACTGAGTGCATCTTGACCAGTTGATTAAAAGGGGCTTACTTTCCTTAAAATTGCCTGATATAACTAGTTCTAGATAGTTTCTCAAGTAGTCATGTTGGTGTTGGCCCTTAACCGGAATAGTAGCGAATAGACTTTTTTGGAATATAGCTATCGATGTAAGCCTGTTGGTTTGATAGATATGAGATAAAAGAGTGGGTTCAATTGAGGTTAATGGTTAATAACCTTAACTAGATGAGAGAGGTCTAGCAAATAATTAAAACCTAGTACGTTCGCGAAAGTACTTTGTTCGCCAACGCAATACAGATATAGAGCATTTATTATGGATAAACATGCTGAGTTAGATAACTCAATTTTGGCTAAGCTTCAAAGTAGCGATGACAGCGCCTTACAGCAAGAGTTAGACACACTCTCGTGTACACATAGTGACATAGTGACACTACTGGCGCAGTATCAAACACTCAGTGAGCAAGATGATGAACTATTCGATGCTTGGTACGACAGCTTATGTAAAGATCAGTTAAAGGTCTTAAAAGCATTTGAGATAATTCGTGCACACATCGAACAACAAATATAAGTAAGCATAGATTGTCTGGCAGAACTGTTGTGCGCCAGACAACAGATTATTTGATTGATAAGTCGTACTTACTAATCAATTGGTCAATGTATCGAGTGCGTAGCGACTCTGTTTGCTCAGCTTGAGTATTGGCCGCTAGCGCTTTGTTTAGTAGCTTCATGGCGTTGTGTACTTGACTACGCTGCTCTGGAGCAATACTACTTGCGGTTCTTGCTTCTGTGATATCGTCGATAATCGCTCGGCCTAGATCAATATAAAGCGCTTCCTCTACTAGACCATTTTGGCTGATCACCCCATATTTGCCACATAAAAACTGTTGCCAAACTTGTTGTACATGCTCTGTGAGGTCATCACTAAAACTTGGATCTTCGGTATAAAAGCCTTTTTCAATACACTTTGCCAATGCATCACAGTAGCGTTGTTGAAACAATTCAAATGCAGTACTTGATTGGTCAACTTTGTGCTTCAACAATAGCTGTCCCCAGTTTAATAAACCACGAGCATAAAAATCGGTGTATTCTTCACACTCGTAAAGGCCAAAGTAAGAGCTACACTTAATTTGGTTCTGAATGCTGTAACTGGGATTGGGAAATAGACTCATTTGTTGCCAATCAGACAGTTGTTCTTCAGATATCTTTAAGCTGCTGCTCAGCTCAGCCGTGGTATAAAAGTGCGTATTTAAAAAATGTGTCAGTCCCATAAAATAAACTGGATAAATATACAGTAATTGAGATTCTGCTGGATCTTTACGCAAATAACAAGCGCTGAGTGTAAAATTCATTGGTTTTAATTGATTTACTGGGTTTAATGGGTCGGATCTCAGTCATATTTATGGTAAAAATGGCTGTCAACTGGAAGAGTAATAGAAAGACCATGCATCAAATTCAATCAATAAAAAAAGCGAGTTTAATTACCGCGATCAAAACACCTTACACTATGGCTGGTGAAATTGACTTAGATACCTATGACAAGCTTGTTGAAGCGCAAATTGCAGCGGGCGTTGATGGTATTGTCGTTGCTGGGACAACTGGCGAAGGGCAATTGATGAATTGGGAAGAACACCTAATGCTGATTGCCCACTCGGCAAATAAGTTTGGTGATAAGCTGCTAATCGTCGGAAATACTGGCAGTAATAATACCCGCGAAGCAAAAAAAGCAACGGAATATGGCTTTGCATCAGGGATGCACTGCGCACTGCAGATCAATCCGTACTATGGTAAAACTTCAATTGCGGGAGTAAAAGCGCACTTAAACGAAGTATTGGAGATCGGCCCGGCTTTCATCTACAACGTACCGGGCAGAACTGGACAAGATCTAACACCAGATATTATTGAGCCACTAGCAGGTCATAAACATTTCGTCGGCATGAAAGAATGTGCGGGTGATGAGCGTATCGCGCACTATGAAGCGAAAGGCATTGCGTGTTGGTCAGGTAACGACGACCAAGCTCACGATAGCCGCCATAACAGCCAATCTCACGGTGTTATTTCAGTTGCTTCAAACATCATTCCGGGCTTATTCAGACAACTGATGGATACGCCTAACCAAGCGCTTAACCAGTCACTGCAACCGTTAATGAACTGGCTCTTCTGCGAACCAAATCCAATTGCTATCAATTCGGCTTTGATTATGACAGGCGCGGTCAAACCGGTATTTAGGTTGCCTTATGTACCACTGTCGCAAGCACAGCAAAAAGAGGGGATTGAACTCCTTTCTCAGTTAAAAGAAAGTGACTTTGTCGGCTCGACAGCAAAATTAATTGACGAAACCTTGCTTAAGTTTTGTTAAAAGTCGGTTTGTCATTTATAATCTGCGACCGTTTTTGACTCGGTCGTAGGTTATTATGGCAACGTTTTCTTCATTTAGTTTCGCACAGCCTCTTTTAGATGCGCTGCAAGACATCAATTTTCATACATTAACGCCAATTCAACAGGCGGCTATCCCAGCTGTCCGTCAAGGTAGTGATGTGCTCGCAACAGCGCAAACTGGAACTGGGAAAACCGCAGCTTTTGCCTTGCCTATCATCCAAAAATTGCTTGAGGCTGAAGCACAGTCGACGCCAAGAGCGTTGATTTTAGCGCCAACGCGTGAGCTTGCCGAGCAAATCGCCAACAACTGTGCGACATTTACAAAGTACACAGACTTAAAAGTGCAGGCACTATTTGGCGGGGTTAACGCCAATGGCCAAGCTGAGCGCTTAAAGCAGGGCGTGGATATTTTAGTAGCGACCCCTGGGCGCTTGTTAGATCATATCCGCTTAGGTAATGTCACGTTAAGTAACGTTAAACATTTAGTCTTAGATGAAGCCGACCGCATGTTAGACATGGGCTTTATCACCGACATGCAAAAAATCATTGAGCTGGTGGATAAACAAAAGCAGCTATTGTTGTTTTCTGCAACTTTCCCGTCGGCAATGAAACAGTTCGCGAAACAAGTCTTGGATCACCCTAAATTAATCCAAGCGACGCCTGAAAATAGTACGGCCGACACGGTTCGCCACGTTGTTTATCCAGTTAAAGAAGAACGTAAGCGCGAGTTACTATCAGAGCTTATCGGGACCAAAAATTGGCAACAAGTGCTGGTGTTCGTCAATATGAAAGAAACCGCAGACAAGCTAGTTGAAGAGCTAAAGCTGGATGGCATAGATGCAAATGTATGTCATGGCGATAAAACTCAAGGCGCTCGTCGTCGCGCTTTAAGAGAGTTCACCGAAGGCAAAGTACGCGTGATGGTTGCAACCGAAGTCGCAGCCCGCGGATTGGATATCGTTGGTCTGCCACGTGTGGTTAACTACGATGTGCCTTATCTTGCCGAAGATTATGTTCACCGCATCGGAAGAACTGGTCGTGCTGGTCAGTTTGGTTATGCGATCACCTTTGTAAGCCGTGAAGAAGAATCTGATCTTATTCATATTGAGCAGTTAATCGAGCAGCAAATTTCACGCTATTATCTGCCAGGCTACGAAGTGGCAAACCGTGAAAGACTGGTTGAAACAATCCAGAAGAAACCAGCGCATCAACGTCGTAAGGCGCGGGTGAATAAGCCTTCGAATCAAGCCAGTGCAGAAGCAAGATTAAAAAACCGCTCTCGTATTGCAAATGTACGTAAGCAGCAAAAGAAGAAGTAAGATTGTTTTTTTGCTTTATTTACAACGCCAGCTAGCACGCTGGCGTTGTTGTTTTTAGCCAATGTGGCGTACAATAGCGAAAAATAATTATAAAAATACGGCTTGTGCTTCAGTCATTTCACATTGTTCCAGTTAATGGAATTCAACTCGTCTCTGTTGGGGCTTATCTCCTCGCAATATTAATTTTTGCCAATCAACCACGCGCACGAATGCTCGTCATTTATTTGTTATTTCAATGTGTGCTGATGGCAACCAACTTCGCTGAAGAAACGTTAGGGGTTAGAAGTTATTTACTTATCACGCCTGTATTTACCCTAGCTACTGGGCCTTTAGTCTATTTTCTGTTTAAAAATTTACTGCACGCCAATCAACATAAGCAAGAGCGAAGGTTAGTCCATTTCTTACCTGTTTTGCTGGCGCTTCCATTTACTGAATACACCCCGCTTGTGATTGCGTTTGGTACAGTTAGTCAGTTGATTTATTTTGCTTTTACGGTACAACTTGTTGGTAGTTACCAGCGAGCATCCGCGGAGATCAGAGCGGACGTCAGTACGCGCGATTTACAATGGATCAGAACAACGGTTGTCTTGTTTATGATCTTTGCTCTGGTGGATTTGGTCAGGCTTAATATGCAAACATACAACGGTATCAGCACTAAAGCACTCTGGTATTTTATTGACTTAGTGTGGTTACTTGCAATTAATCTTTACCTAGTTGTCAAAGTACACAATCAACCACACCTCGAAGATTCGATAACGCAAGCTCAAGAAGTAACGCTCAATAAGGCGAATAAACAGTTAGAGGATCCAACCGAGATATTCAATGCAATTCATAACACGATTATGCAGCACTATTTATATCGCCAGCCACGATTGACTATTCACGATGTTGCTGAGGTAGTTGGACTTGGGGTAAAGGATATCTCTTGGGCCATCAATACTTGTGGTGGTTACAACTTTAATGAGTATATCAATAGCCTGCGGGTCGATGAGGTAAAACAGCAACTGCAGTGCGAAAAGCAAATAACGCCCAACTTGTTAGCGCTAGCAATGAATGCTGGGTTTAACTCAAAATCCTCGTTTAACAGTGTTTTTAAAAGGCAAACGGGTTACACTCCGAGTCAATTTTCAAAATTAATATAAGTATATTAAACAATTGCTTAGCCTTTTTTTGAGTGTTTGTTAAGAGTTGTAGAAGTACAAAATCCTGATATTGCACGCCATATTAAGTCGTTATAGGTAATCTTGGGTTAAATCGATAACAAGGATAAAGATGATGTATTCAAGTTTTCTCACTCATGTGGCCACTTGCCTGGCTTTTAGTAGTTTGTTTATCGCGCAGCCTGCAAAGGCTGAACCTATTCGGGCGCTGACATCAACGAGCGAACAAGCGCATGTTGCTCAGCAACTAAATGTTCAATCCCCAGTGGATTATCTAAATACACGGATAAATGCACTAGCGTTGGTACGCAGCAAAAATTGGCAACAGGCGTTACCACAACTACAAAAGCTCACTAGGTCGTATCAAGATGACGGAGACACTTGGTATCTATTGGGATTAACGCAAATACAATTAGCGCAATATGAGCAAGCTATCATTGCGCTGAAAAAGGCGTTGTCACTGGGCGTAAACCTAACCAATGTACCTACTGGTTCACGCCCCTCAAATGACATTATGATAAAGATTGCAGGCGCGTATGCCGCGCTAAGTAAAGTGGATGAAGCTAATGAGTGGCTGAGTAAGTCTTTGTCAGCGCGGTATGACGAACGCAGTAGCTTAGCAAATAAAAGTGTTTTCGACCCCATCAAAGGTAACCAGCAATTTCAGCACCTTACAGGTAATTATAAAGACACTTCGCTCACCCGAGAGCAACAGTGGAATGCGGATTTAGATTTCTTACTCTCAGAAATTAAGCGATTGCATGTTAACGAACAGGCAAGTAACAACCCGGATTTAATTACATTGGCAAATAATTTGCGCTCAGATATACCCAAGTTAACTGATCAGCAAATTGTCTTCGGTATGATGCAAATGATAGGCAGGCTTGGTAACGGGCATAACTTTATCGTACCGACCTTCGGAGAAAAAGGGAATTTCACTCGTTTGCCAGTGCAGTTTTATGCCTTTATCGATGGCCTTTACATTGTTGATGCTGAAGCTGAGTTTAGTGATTTAATCGGCCATAAAGTCACAGCCTTTGGACAAACACCAACCGCAGAAGCAATGGCGAAAGTTGCCGAAATTAATCCACGAGATAATGAAATGCAGCAGCTTTGGCTTGCGCCTTATTACCTCGCCATGCCCGAAGTACTCGCAGGACTAGAGTTAAGCGATGCGTCAAATGAGGCGTCTATCACGGTAGAAAATGCACAGAATATGCAAAAGACCATTCGCCTTAGAGGTCGAACATTTGAATTTCGCGGCTTTCCGACTTTGCCAGAAAATCATCAAAAAAGCCCACAATATCTGCAAAACGTCACTAAACCTTATTGGTACGAAGTGGATAAGAGCAATGGGATTTTGTACGTACAGTTTAATGCCGTTGCACAGATGAAAACGCAGTCGCTAGCGCAATTTAGTGCGGAGTTGATAGAGAAAATAAAACACGCTGAAGTAAGCCACTTGGTGCTGGATTTACGACACAATAGTGGTGGCAATGGCTCCATCTTACCACCATTACTAAAGGCGCTTATTTATTTTGAAGCGGCAAAGCCAGCAGGCAAGTTATTTGTAGTGATGGGACGTAATACCTTTTCAGCAGCGCAAAACCTCTTAACCAATATCGATAGTTTTACCAATGCAATCTTGGTTGGAGAACCAAGTGGCTCTCGGCCAAATCATATTGGTGAAGCTGGAAGGTTCCGTTTACCGTTCAGTGGGGTGTTTGGGCTCGTTTCGTCGCAGTTTCATCAAACTTCTCGCGCAGAAGACCACCGTATTTGGATTGCACCACATATGCCGGTATTGCCAGACTCTACGAGCTACTTCAATGGTGTAGATCCCGCCATGAAAGCCATTTATAGTGTATTGGATAAAAACGTCGATGGTTTGAGTAAGTAACCAACCATTGCGTTAGTTGAGCGCTTTTTTAGGTCAAACCATAAAAGGAAGTGGCATAAATGATAATTCCGGCAGCGTTATTGTTGCCGGTGTTTTTTGAGTGGGTTGTTTTCTTTGTGATTGCCGCTTTGCTGTATTTCTCCGTTTAAGTGCATGCGCAGACTATCTCAAACGTAAGCCTGCAAAAAGAGGGACGAGGGGTGCTATCAATTCCTGAACCGTTATGCTAGCTTTGTTAGTGAAATCAAATAAATGGAATAATAATAATGAAAATAGGTAACGCAGTTCGGTGCTTGTTTGCTGTGATTTTTGCGGCTTTCTTTTCGGGAGCAGCGATGGCCGAGTCCGAAGAAAAGACAAAGCAAGGATATGAGCAACAAACAAAAACCTTGATGTCAAAAGTGCTTGATGAAAAGAGAACTTTTACAATTCAACTACCCAAAAGCTATCACACCAACCCCAATAAAGAATACCCTGTGATTTATCGCCTTGATGGTAAAGGCAACCTTCCGTTGATGACCGCAGTACTTGAGCGTTTGCACGGAGCAAACGTTTCTGCGGCACCTGAAGTTATTATTGTTGCAATCGAAAATACAGACAGGTTAAGAGATCTCTATCCAACTAAGAATAAAGAGCCTGCAGGACCTATGGATATTGGTGGAGGAGCACCCAAGTTTTTAGAGTTTATCGAGACTGAGCTTATTCCTTATGTGAACCAGACCTATCGCACTCATGATTTTAAAGTTATTGCAGGTGCATCTGCAGCGGGTACTTTTGCGCTTTATGCTTTGCAGGCAAAGCCTGAGCTATTTCAAGCACATATAGCTTATAGTCCAGCGGTATGGTGGAACTTTGGCGCGACAGCAAAGAGTACTAAAGCGTTTATTTCCAAAACGAAGCAGTTAGATAACTTTCTATATATCACAATTGGTGAGGAAGGCGGCGTGATGCGCGAAAGGTACGACGATATGGCGCGCTTTTTAGCAGAGAATCAACCACAAGATTTGCGCTTTTTCAGTGAGGCCTACGACAATGTTCCTCATGGACTTGTGTCTGCAGCTGGTATGTTTAGCGCGTATCAAAAGCTGTTTTTGCCAACCCAAATGCCTGCGCGTGCGTATACTGGTGAATTAAGCTCTATTACTAAGTATTATCAACAACTATCCGCTCAATATGGCGAGGTTTTTGAGCCTCAGGAAGCCGTGATCAGAGAACTTGGCTATTACCACGTAAGCGTGGGTAACGTAAAAGAAGCAATTAAGTTGTTTAAGTTTGGCGTTTCACGCTATCCAAATAATGCAGATGCCTACAACGGCTTAGCATATGGCTATGAAACCGACAAACAATACCAAGCATCTTTAGAGCAAGTAAACAAAGCGCTGGCATTGTCATCGAAGGGTGATGGTGGCTACGATGTCTTTGTTGCTCGCAAAGAGCGGTTAACTAAACTACTTGGTGAGTGACAATCAAAATGCGTAAATAGACCACTTAGGTAGTCGATGTGGTCTATTTGTTGGGTATTTATTACCACTTAAAAATAGTGGCGAATGCGCTTTATTTTTCCGCCGCTAAACTCAAACAGTGTCATAAGCTTTTGTTTATTTTCTTTTTCATCCGAGTTACCTTGCTGATCAACGCAAGGATGTAGATACTCAACGGTCACCGCATTAAGGCCTTCAATGATGTTTGTGACTTCGATATCGCATTTTCCGTATTGGCCTAGATAGCTGAGTAAATAAGTAGAACAAGAGATAGCAAGTAGAGAAACAGGACTGCCACCTTTAATGCTTGGTGTGTTGGGCCTGTTGTCCTCGTGACGGATTTCTGCGCCCGTCCATGGGCGCCGACATACTTTTCTTTGCTTGCCCAAAGAAAAAGTATGCAAAAGAAAAGGCACTCCCAGCATCACACCAGGAGCCTCAAGTCATCAGCCAATTTTAACATTACCAGCATAAAAGGACCGTCCTTGGCCCTGTTATGCTTTTTTGCGCTTCCCTGCGCGAAATAAGTTAATTGGTTGATGTCTTGAGGGTGTGACGAGGGAGGAAGTGTCGCTGTTAGAGCATAGCTTTTAGTCTACATTTATATTGCTGCTATGATGTTCTACGGACAGTGAGCAAAGCTGTGCGAGGTTAGCTACTAGGTTTACTTTTTAAATCAACCTGTTAATTTTCTTAATTGTTCTGAGCGGGTATGAGGTGTGTAAAAATGTCGCAGTTTATCTGGCTAAATTAGGTGTAATGGAGGCATACTAAGCACTGAGCAATGCAGAGGCAGCTTGATTAATAATAGATTAGCCGGTCAAACTAGCTATGAGCGCTAGAGCCTCTAAAAAGTCTATTTTTTCTAAATTAAGTCATAGCATAAGCAACATCAACTTTGACACACCGAGCAGGTAGAGGCTCAGTCCAACAAGCGAATATGCACCACAAAGTACGTGTCGCATAAATACTAAATGTTGTACCAATTAGGAGGGGGGATGGACACGAGCGTATTTCTCAGTCACAATTATAAGGATAAGGATTTTGTTAGGCGTCTCGCTATTGATATAGAAAGTCATGGCATAAGAGTTTGGTTAGATGAAGCAGAAATGAAAATCGGTGATTCCCTTGTACAAAAAATTAGAGAGGGAATTGATAACGTAGACTATTTTGCTGTAATCCTATCATGTAATTCAGTTAAAGCCCCTTGGGTCGTAAGTGAGCTTGATGTGGCTATGAATTATCAGATCGCAGGAAAGATAAAAATTCTACCAATAATTCTTGAAGATGTTGACTTGCCAAGTTTTCTTGTTGGAAAGCTGTACAGTAATTTTTCGAACATTGATTCATACGATGATGAGTTGAAAAGACTAGTTACCAGTATGGGGGTAGTCTTTAATAATAATGTTGTTGCTCCACTGACGGCATCAAACTTAGGCCAATCTTTAGATTCTGCAAACATGATAGGCCTACCGATTATGTCCGCCCCATTTCATCGGCCCTATCAGTATCTTGGCATGGTATTGAGCGACGTGGAAAAGATAGTTGGTGTGCAAGCAAATGAAGCTCGAAATATAATTGTTGAGAATGAATTCTGTAAAATGGTGTTATGGGGAGAAGGAAATTTTGTGAGTTTTGTGGAAGTAGATTTGCTCCAAACGGAACCACATTCACAAAGTGAAGACTTCAACAGTGAAGCTTTATTAGGAGCTTTAAGTATCGGCATTCACGAACTAGAGCTCGTCAGGAAAAGAACTGATTTCCATACATATTATGATCACAAAAAGCGAATGAAAGTTACCGCAAGTTGTTTATATGATGGAGCTCCGCTATCTGTGAGCTTTGGAACAAAGTACTACAATATGTAAATTGGTATAACAAATGTGGTCAGCGGATTCTTTACACTCGCCGCTGCTGTAAGCGTTACCACAGTCCGCTCATAGCACAGTCAGATTATATGCAGTAGGGTAGCGCTTGGTATAACATGTACCTAAAGGCCTTCAGGTTTAAGAGACCAACTTTGCATTTCTGTCACTCGACTAATACAGCGAGCGAATGCAAATGCCAGTTGCTCTCCTTGGTAAATTTGCTCAATCGGCGCATCTGCCAAAAAGACAACCAGTACTTTGGCTTCGTAACACTCATCGATAAGCGCAATCAGGCGTCTGGCTTCATCATCACCAATTCTAGCTTGTGTTGTATCACTTGGGCGGATATAGCCTTCCTCAGTTCCTTGCGCTACATCTTTGTTTTCAGGAGTAACACCCAGTAGCGGTAACTCAGAGATAAAAATACAGCTAAATTGCTGTGCAAGTTCGATATAGTCATTGGTAGCGCGAGGGCTTGAGCAGATCTCCATAAAATCAAAACACGCGATGCTTTCATTTGCGCCAAGCACGTTAATTAGACGATGATTAATCTCCAGGACGCCCGGTTTGAATATGCCACCTGCATTAGTAAAGGCGGCCCAAAACGCTTGTTGATCACTGACGAAGTAGTGGTTTGCCTTTGTGCCTTTGCTAAATCGGTGATCTGTCTCACCACACACTGATATCACATTGCAGTGACTTATAAGCAGTGCTATCGTCGGCTCAAAGCGGTCTCGGTGTAATCCATCTTTATATAACTCGGTTGGGTGACAATTAGAGGTTGCAACTAAGGTCACGCCGGCTTCAAAAAGGGCTTCAAACAATCTCGCCATGATGATGGCATCGCCGATATCGGTGACAAAAAATTCATCAAAGCACAATAACGAAGTGTGCTCTGCCCAATTTTTGGCGATCCGCTTTAAAGGGTCTTTCACGCCTTGTATCTGATTGAGTTCTTTATGCACCTGCTGCATAAAGTGATGAAAGTGAAGGCGAGTTTTATCTGTGACGTTAGTGAATTCATAAAACCAATCCATCAGCATTGTCTTGCCACGCCCGACAGGGCCATAAAAATAGATGCCTTTAGTCGAATGACCACTAGCGAGTGAATGAGAAAGGGTATCTAACGCTGAAATTGCAGCTTGCTGCGCTGCATCAGGAGTAAGATTTCCACATTCAATTTGTGCTTGGTAATGGCTAGAGATTGACATAGACACTGCAAATAGGAATAGTTAATCCGAATAATATCATAAAGCTAGAACTCATGGATGCACTAACAAGATTAAAACAAGCAGTAGACGCCTATTATCCACTTTCTCAAGAAACCTGGTCCGCTATTGCTGCGATCACCAGCATCAAACTACTCAAGAAAGATGAGTGGCTATACCAAGAGGGTGAATACCTAACAACTTTTGCATTTTTACATCAAGGGTTAGTTAGATTAGTAAACACCAATGCTGCTGGGCAGGAATACAACAAACGCTTTTTTGTAGCTGGGGAGTTTCCAGGTGTGATGCATGCTTTACACCGTGCTGAACCAGCTAATCAGGGGATCCAAGCCTTAGAACCGACTGAGGTTGTGCTAATTAATTTTAAACAGTTTAGAGCATTGCTTATGGATAATCCGGAATTAATGCGGTTTCAAATATTGTATCTTGAGAAGAACTGGTTGTTAGAAAAGGATAAGCGAGAACTTTATATGGTGCAGTTAGATGCCACGGAGCGTTATCTTTCATTTTTAAAAGAGCAGCCAGAACTTGCTGAGCGTGTACCACAATACCATTTAGCGTCACACCTTGGGATCACTCCTACGCAGTTAAGTCGAATAAGAAAATCGTTAAAAAACTCTGGCTCGTTTACATAGGTAAATGAGCCAAGCTCTTCACCTTGTTAAAGTTGCCTCAACACATAATGGAGAGCAACTTATGAATACATCACAATTAGAATCATTATTAAATTGGCGTTACGCCGTCCGCAAATTTTCACCGTTGTCAGTAGAGCAAAGTAAGGTAGACAAATTAATTGAGCTTACAGGTTTGAGTGCGTCCTCTTATGGTTTGCAATCATACAAAATATTACAAATTACAGATCAAAAAACCAAACAAGCCTTGTTTCCATATTCTTACGGACAACAGAAAGTGGTAGATAATAGCCACCTTTTACTGTTTGCAGCAGACATGTCGCCGCTGGAGCGACAAATAGACAGGTATATGGCCGACTTTAAGAGTAATAGAGGCTTAAGCGATAATGTCTATTCTCAGATGGCTGCTGGGATGAAAGAAGTGCTTGGAGGGATGGGTCCAGAGGCTCAGTATCGTTGGTGCTCAGAGCAAGTCCATCTAGCGTTAGGTACTTTACTCGTTGCTGCGGCAAGTATGGAAATAGATGCTTGTCCAATAACAGGAATTGAGAAAAAAGCGATTGATGTAAAACTGGGCCTTGCTGAAAAGCAGCTAAGTACGGTTTTGGTTGTGCCGCTTGGGATCCGCTGTGCTTCAGATAAAAGTGCGATTGCACCAAAGGTTAGAAAGACCCAAGAACAACTGACCGAAGAGATGATGTTATGATCTTTGGGTTACTTGCTATTTTCGCAGGTGGCGCTATTGCGGTGCAAGCGAGTATGAATGCACAACTTGGCGGCTTGTTAAAAAGTCCGATATTAGCTGCTGGCGTAGCATTTACCGTCAGCGCATTCTATGCCTTTATTGCCTTTCGGGTATCTGATAATGTGCTGCCAGCCCCGTCAGAGCTGAAAGCCGTACCTTGGTATTTGTGGTGTTTTGGTGGGGTGCTAAGTGCCACGGGGGTAGGGCTATGCTATTTTTTGATCCCCAAAATGGGTATAGGCAACCTGATGGCTTATTACTTATGTGGTCAAATGGTGGTTGCTATGGTGATCGGTCAGCTTGGACTTTTCGGTGTACCTCATACGCCTATTAACCTACAAAAGGTCTTGGGCGTGATTGCTGTGCTGACCGGTATTGTGCTTATTAACGTTAATCGTTCAGGCTAAAACTCAGCCATTTCTAAGGCTTTGTTGATAGCTGGTGTTGCCGAAATTTGGCGATAATAACGGCGTAAATTTTTAAGTGAAGGAGTTCTTTCTAAAAATGTCTTTGCACGCTCACAAAGCATAAATAAATAGCTGTCGCATAGCGTAAATTGATTTGCAAACAGGTAATGATTGTCTTGGAGTAGAGCATCTACGATGCCAAAACCTTGTTCTAATCGACCTTGCTGCGAGCGAATAAGATCGTCATACATCAAGGCACTTTGGGTATGTCGTTCTGGGTAGGTGTACATCAATAAGTCGCTGTGAATAGAAGCGCTCATAAAATGCATCCATTGCAGGCACTGTGATTTCAGTTTTAGCTCAGTTGGAATAAGCTGCTTGTCGATGTGTTTTTCTGCAAGGTACTGAGAAATTGCAGCGCTTTCAAATAAGGTAAAATCGTCATCAACGAGCGCTGGCACCTGCCCAGCAGGACTGAGTTTTAAATATTGCGCACTACGGTTGGCATTTTTTTTGATATCAACTAGTTCAAGTTGATACGGCTCGCCTATGAGTTCTAATAAAATATGAGGTGCAAGGCTCGCACTTTGTGGGTAGTAAAAGAGTGTATACATAATTCACCTAATGTTAGGTCACGTGTATCACTCAGGAAAAGGGCATAAAATAACAGTGAACACGTGAAGTTAGCTCAATACCAATGCAATAATATCAATGTTATTGGTATCCAAAATCGGCTCCTTCTTCGTTGTCTCCTATTCAACTTTAGGTGAGGGTTGAGGTTTTCACAAATAAAAATGCCAGCAAATGCTGGCATTTAGATAATTTTAAACTGTTACCTACGGTGTATAGTAGATAGGAGAGTTTGGCCCCACAGGCAGGCCAAAGCCAAATACCCACACGTAGAATAGCGCTACCCAGCCGATAAAGAAGAACATGCTGTACGGCAACATAGTTGCTACTAGGGTACCTATACCCATGTCTTTTTTGTATTTTGTCGCAACCGCCAATATCAAGCCAAAGTAACTCATCATGGGAGTGATGAGGTTAGTGACTGAATCGCCAATTCGGTACGCTGCTTGAATAGTTTCTGGCGCATAGCCGATAAGCATCAGCATTGGAACAAATATCGGTGCAGTGACTGCCCATTGAGCGGATGATGAACCAAGGCTTAGGTTTACTAGAGCACACATAAGAATAAATAGTACAAATACTTCAGGACCAGTCAGGTTGAGTGCCTGTAACAATGCAGCGCCATTAATTGCAAGGATAGTACCTAGATTTGTCCATTTAAAAAATGCAACAAACTGAGCAGCAAAGAATACCAATACGATATACATGCCCATAGAGCTCATGCTTTTGCTCATAGCGTCAATGATATCACGGTCATTTTTCATGGTGCCAACTACGCGGCCGTACACAAAACCTGGGATAGCAAAAGTAACAAAGATAAATACCACAATCCCTTTTAAAAATGGTGAACCTGCCACTTCGCCTGTTACCGGATGGCGTAAAATACCATCTTCCGGTACTATGGTTAACGCAAGCAGAACGCTGACCAACAGGAGTGATACACCCGCCCATTTGAGACCTGATTTTTCTTTTACTGAAAGCTTCTCAATATTGTTTTCGCTTAAATCAGCACTTGCTTCTTTCGGATCATATTTTCCTAAGCGCGGCTCTACGATTTTCTCGGTGACTAAGGTTCCCACGATAGCAATTAGGAATACTGAAATCATCATGAAGTACCAGTTCGCTTCAGGACCCACCTGATAATTAGGGTCAATCATCTGCGCCGCAGGAGTCGTAATACCCGCTAGTAGAGGATCGATTGTGCCAAGCAATAGGTTTGCGCTGTAGCCACCAGATACGCCAGCAAATGCGGCAGCTAAACCGGCAAGTGGATGTCTACCAAGGCTATGGAAAATCATTGCGGCAAGTGGAATCAACACAACATAGCCAAGTTCTGATGCGGTGTTAGACAAGATAGCAGCAAACACAACCATGAACGTAACCAAACGTTTTGATGCACCCATTACCATACCACGCATTGCTGCTGACAACATGCCTGAGTGCTCTGCAACACTCACCCCAAGTAATGCAACAAGTACAGTGCCAAGTGGTGCAAAGCCAGTAAAGTTAGTCACAAGACCAGTCACAATGCGTTGCAGACCCTCAGCACTCATCAAGCTTACGACTTCAATGACACCGTCGGGGTCGCGACCTGCGGAGCCTTCTGGGCGAGGATCGATGGCAGATAACCCCATCCAATCGGCAATACCACTGAATACCACGATGGCGATACAAAACATTGCAAACAAAGTAATAGGGTGGGGAAGCATATTCCCTAAGAACTCAACAGTTGCCAAGAAGCGATTAAATAATCCCCCTTTTTGCCCCTGTTGGTCTTGACTATCAGCTTGCGTCTTTACAGCATTTGACATAGCTAAATTCTCAGTTCCAAAAAATGGCGCAACCTTAGCATTTTTTTTACATGAGGTCATGCTTAAGCGGCTATTTGTCCTCTTTCTGGGTTGAAAGGCGGGGCGTTGTGCAAAAACAAATCAGTTAGAATAGCTTAAGCTGATTTTTATTAGAACTCGCTTGCTTTTTGCGCCCACGACTTGAACGACGTCTTGAAGCGTGAGTGTGACGCACTCTGCCTGTTTCATCTTTATCTAGGTGCTGTTTATAAAACGTAGAGATTTTTTCACGGGCAATTTTTGCTGCGTCATCGGGTAATATGGCAGGGCGCTGGTATTGGTCTTCTTTTAAACCAGTATAAAGCCAAGGTGTATGCAAGTAATGCGTAGGAACATGATCAAGCTCAGGAATGTAGCGGCGAATGAATTGGCCTTCAGGATCATATTTTTGTCCCTGAGTTATGGGGTTATAGATACGAAACGGATTTATCCCAGTCGTGCCTGACTGCATTTGCACCTGAGGATAGTGGATCCCAGGTTCATAATCGACAAAAAGAGTGGCAAGTCTTGCGGCAGGCCTTTGCCAATCAAGCCATAGGTGATAGCTTGAAAACGCCATCAACATGGCGCGCATGCGAAAGTTTATCCAGCCTGTGGTGATCAGCATTCGCATACAGGCATCTATAAAGGGGACTCCCGTGTTACCGTGAGCCCAAAGTTCAAAGCGTTGCGGATCAAACTCACTCGTACGCATATCAATTAAGGACGCATGCACAGCACGCTCTGCATAAAGCGGCTCTGATTCTAGCTTTTGCACAAAATGGCTATGCCAGTAGAGTCGGGATAAAAAACCGCTCTTATTGCGTTTTGAGTCAACATTTAGTGCAAGAGTTTGTTGCAAAACATCCCTGAGGCTTAGCACACCATAGGCCAGATACGGGCTGAGTCTGGAGCTACTGGTTACGGCTTTTACCGGGCTTGAGATACCAAATAGGTAGTTGTCTATCCTATAATTAAAAAAGCTATTCAAGGTTTGCTGCGCGGCTTTGAGTCCACCTAATTGTGGCTTTGGGGCTGAGTTGCTGTCATTACCAGGATAGTCATTTAAAAGTGCAATGCCACTATGTTGTTGCAGCAGTGAATTGATTTTTGAAGGAGTTGGTAGACAGTCGCTTTGCAGCCAGTCTTCGGCTTGCTGTTGCCACTTATCACGATTGATTTTCCCCCTAAATACGGCTTGTTGGCGATATTCTTCATACGATACGTGTCTTTCTTTGCACCAGGCAATAACACGCAAATCGCGCTCAAATGTCCAAGTATTCCCCGTTTCTTGATGGCAATAAAGGGTTGCTATCGCGATGTGTTGATGGATCTTTTCTAGTATTTCAATGATATCACCTTGACGAACCGTCAGCGTGCCACCTAAAAGCTGCAGCTGCTCAGCAAGGCTTAGCAGCGACTCTTTCACAAATTGAAACTGTCTTTCGCTGGTATCGAGGAGTTGCCAGTATTCGGGCTCAATAACATACAATATTAGGGTTGGTCTGCCATTATTACACGCTTCGTAAAGTGGTCTATGATCGAACACTCTTAAGTCACGTTTGAGCCAAACAAGATTAATCATCTAACACACCCTTAAACAATAAAGGGTAACGGCGTAGGCGTTTGCCTATGTAGTCGTCGGCGAGGATCTGCTGGCAAATCCGCTCTACATCATCGTCCACTGCAAACACCCAATCAAAGCGTTCAATGGCGAGCAAAAAGCCACGTTTTAAAAAGCGTTGCTTTCGAAATTCATCGCAGTTCTGTTTGATTATTTTGAGTTTATTTGGATTTTCCCTAAGCGCTTCGACTACCTTGTTTAGGTATGCTCGGGTTTGTTTGCTTTCGGGGCGGGGACGTCTAACGCGACGTCCTCGGTTGGTATTTGGATATAAGCTACTCATTAGCCTCTTTAAAAATGTAATCTAGCTTCTTAATAAAATCGTCTTTGTGCTTATCGTGTTCATAGTCCAAATGGTAAGTATTATGAAACCCAGAGCGTAGCAACACGCCACTGCCTTGCAGGTATATGGTGTAACCATCTGGATCTGAATAGGCCACTATGCCCTCATAGCGTTTGCCTTCCTCGGTTACTTCACCGTGCTTTTGAATATGCTCGAACACCGTTAACAAGAACTTGCTATCTAATTCATTTTTCATCGTTCACCTCGATTCTTGAAATACGCTTTCACTGTGCTAGCCGATCACTTAACTAACGCTGAAATTGCCTTAAATTGTTCATTTTTGGCTGATTTTAGCCACTGAAATAAAATAGACTCTAAAGCCAAAAAGCGTGCGCCATCTGCTTGCATCTGCATTAGCGCCCAGTCAGTGTGTTTTGGATTGCGTGAGCAAATACCATCGGCAACTATCACAACGTTGAAATTGTCCGCAAGCAGGTCATTGACAGTTTGTTGTACACAGATATGACTTTCGAGGCCAACCACGACGATGGTGTCGCGTTTATATTCTTGAATAGCTTGTTTGCAGGATTCAACGTGGTAGGCACTAAACGCGGTTTTTTCGATAACCGGGAGATCAAATTCAAGTAAACTCGGTGCTGTATGGCCAAGCCCTTTGGGATATTGCTCAAAAATCAATGCAGGAACAGCCAAATGTTCTGCAGCTTGTAGCAGGGTGGTTACTTGGCGCTCGATATCGCCAAATACCTCAATATGAGGACGAAATTTTTCTTGAATATCGATCACTAAGATCATGCTGTCCGAAGGTATCAAATTCATCATCTTCTCCTTAGAGATTACGTTGCAAGGCGAGCACGCGCGCTTCGCTATTACGTTATTTATTCGGTACAATGGTATACCCACTTAAAAAGTAAACGGTTTTGGCGTGAAAGTACATTTTCTTGGCACTTCTTCAGGTAGCCCATCTAAGCAACGTAACATGTCGGCAGCGGCAGTAAGCTTTGAAAATACCAAAGCCTGGGTACTAATTGACTGCGCCGAAGCGACCCAGCATGCGCTGCTGCACAGTGAGTTAACCCTATATCATCTCGAAGCGATTTGTATAACCCATCTTCATGGGGATCATTGCTATGGATTACCCGGACTCATTTCATCCATGGCGTTAAACTCTCGCAAAGCGCCGCTAAAATTAATTGCGCCGAGGGCCGTTATTCAGTTTGTGCAAAGCTGTTTTACACTGACAGAGGTGAGGCTAAGTTTTGACTTAATCACCATCGCACTTGAAGAAATAAACGATAAGTTACAGCTTGAATGTTGCGATATCGACATCATAGCGCTACAACACAGAGTGCCCAGTGTTGGCTATAAACTCACGGAAAAATGTATTCCTCGCAAGTTAAAAATAGACAAACTTCAGCAAGATGGTATTGCGTCTGGCGGTCACTACAACCTGTTGCAAAAGGGTCAAGACGTAGAATACCAAGGCCGACTTTTAACCTCAGATGACTACAGTTTTTATAGTTGGCAACCTCGAGTTGTAATAATTTGTGGTGATAACGAAAAGCCCGGCTTGCTAACGCAGATGATAAAAGGGGTCGATTTACTTGTTCATGAAGCTACCTTTACCGCTGCTGATCTTCATAAAGTGGGCTTTCATACAGGACATAGCGATGCCAAACGCATCGCTCAATTTGCACTACTACATCAAGTACCCATGCTCGCGCTCACTCACTTTAGCGTGCGCTATCATGGCGAGGGCATGATGCAGCCTCTTATTGAAGAGGCTGAAATTCATTACTGTGGCAAACTTGTTATTGCCCAAGATGGCCTGATGCTAACAATACCAAAAAATAGACAGGGCGACCCTTCTTTATAAAGTACAAGAGCTTGGGTAAGATCCCTTTATAATCAATATAATATTTTACAGATATTGTTTTTCATTTTTATGTTAAGTGTCATCGCATCCAAAGTAGTGCCCATTGAGTTCCATTTGGCTCGCTACTTGAAGTGTTTGTTGTGCAAAGACTTGAGCCGGTTTTATTTTTGTTAAATGTGCCTCTAGCAACCCAGCAAAAACCATCTTGAGTTGAACTTGACCAACCAACAATTGTGGAGTTTGGACTTACATACTTTTCAACATAACCGAGTCTTGCGCAGCCAATGTATTCTTCTGAGTTGGCTTCATACCCATTTCTGCAAGTTGGAAAGTCAATGTACTTAGGCATATGTTCAATTCTATCTTGTGCACCCCACGAGTAGCGGATTTTCTCCAGTTCCAATTCTGTTAGGTTATCCGCGTAAGCATATTTACCTTTGGCACAATGTTGAGTGGAGCAGGATACTTGCTCTCTAGCATCAGAAAACTGAGCTAAGCTTCTTTGATATAGGTATGCGGTGGTTGGATTGTATGAAGTTGTTTCAGGTATGTCGCTATATTCGGTGATTCTGAGTTTGCCACCTTTCTCAGTTTTTGGATAGGTACCGACTAAAGTCCAACCACCATCATCAGTTGTCATATCACAATATACTGAGACAGGGTCTTCACCAAGTGGATGAATGGTGTAAACGCCATCCCCAGTGCTTTCTCCTGCTTGCAAAATTTCATTACACGATTGGAATAGGCCATTTGGTATAAGTTTAAACTGCCAGTCTCCTTGTTCGCCAGAGTTATTATGCCACGTACCTGAAAAACTATTATTGCTCATGCGTTTACCAACAAAGTAGCTTAATTTATCATCGTTTAAATTTGACAGTTTAAATTGTACTAATTGGTTATCTTGGCTGGTAGCGCCGGATAAAATGGCTCCCTCTTTTTCACTGATAAAATGTTTTCCACTGCCCTTAAAATCAAAAGTAATGTCTACATTGTTTGCTAATTCACCGTTGAGTGAGTAGTCAAGACTAATTGTGTTGGTGGAATTAAAATCAATTTCTTGACTAGCTGATAGGCTAAAGCTTAGAGCTGGTAATAAAACTGAGATAAACGCTTTCATATTTTTCCTTAAACTATTATAGGCTTTAAATATTTATTGTATATTTTTTAATTTATTATAACTATGGTGATACTTATATACTACCATTTTTACTTTTAATTAAACGGCTTTTGTAGCGAAAACCAACGCCAGTCGGCTACGACTTGCTCGCTGTAATGACTGGCCGATTTGACTAGGTCATCAATGAGACTAGGTAAAATGGCGACGGCATCCTCCTGAAATTGTAACGATCGTCTATCTGCTCGCATATGTGAAAGAGCAAGTGCTTCACCGCAAGCTTCTGCATATTGGCTAAAGCCGGATTTAGTTGCTGCACGCTTACCAATGGTGATGTCTTCTGGGTCTATACCAACACGAGCATGATGGCGCGAGCGTACCAGCCAGTGACTGCCTTGCCACAGTGCATTATCTAAAATGAGATCGGTACGGCGCTGCATTTTTCTTTGACTATTGACGGTTAAGTGTGCGGGATCTAAACGATTCACAGGGCTTAAATTTGCAAAATAAGCAAGAGGCGAAGCGAGCTGCTGTTGTTTTACCTCAACAATGTGGCATAGCGGCAGAATATCTTTAGTGGGTTTTTGCACGTTTGGGCCAACCAACAAGTAATATCTGCTCAGATGCAATGAGCCTGTGCCTTGGTCGATACGCTCAACACAATCTAAAATTTCGTCATCAACGTAGGGCGCAAAGTGATGAATAAGGTTTTCTTTTAAATCGGGATCAAGTTGCTTAAACTTCAGCTTGTCTTCGCGAAAACGTAGCGGCTTAATACTGAGGTCGATTTCCTTAGCAAGTGTGCTTTTTATCGTAAACGCGGCGCCACCCGCCATTCTTTGCAACCCTTTTTGCCATCGTTTATGCAGTATATGATTATTATCAAATTCGGTTAAGCCTGTGTTGCTATCGACCTTATGCTCCAGTGACAACTGACAGGCTTTTAGGTAGCTGTGTAAAAAGTCCAATTGTGCTTGGGCAACTAGCTCTTTACTGACCAAAGGTTTACTTCGGTCTTTAATATCCTGAGCTTGCTCTTGAATACGCCCGCCTTCTAGTTGGGTAAGCGGTAAACTCACTAAAAAGCGAAACAGGTCCCACACTGCGTGTCCGACGCAGGCATCATCGAAGTCATTAGGTTCAAAGATTAAGGTATCGCCATGGCTGCCTTCTTCACTATGAAAGCCAAAATTGCCCGTATGACAATCGCCCATTATGTAGGTGAGTGGCAGGCTGGTGGCCGCTTCAGGCAACTGTAGTTGTTGCTCCAGTAAGTCCTTATACATAAGCGCGGCACTGCCACGAAAGAACCGAAATGGACTGAGTCTCATTTTTTCGAATTTACTGCACTCACTGTTTGCGTGGATACCTTCACGCTCATTAAAGTACGATGCAAGATAGTCGTGACGATTCATGGATTAGTCCTCCCTTTGAACAATACCCAATTGAGATTTTGCCAGTTTTACAACGGCTTTATCGATAGGTGGGGGACTAATATCAACCCCCTTGCTTAACGCTTCGACAATGGTTTTCATCACTTGTACGCGGGCATACCATTTATGCTCCGCGAGGATCAAATGCCAATCCGCTAAATTTGTATCGGTTTTAGCAAACATATCATCAATTGCTTGCTCATAATCTTGCCGCTTTTGGCGGTTGCGAATATCTTCTTCCGTTAGTTTCCAGCGCTTATACGGATTATTTAAACGCTCTGTAAAGCGCTTGAGCTGTTCATCTTCGCTAATGTGTAAAAATAGCTTAACAATGCGGACGTTATCATCTGTTAGCAGACGCTCAAATTCGTTGATTTCTTGATAGGCACGACGCCACTCTTGCTCACTAGCAAACGCTTCAACCCGTTCTACCAACACTCGGCCGTAATATGAACGGTCAAAAATAGTCATAGTACCCCGAGGAGGTAGCTTTGTTTGAAACCGATAAAGGTAATGCCGGCCTTGTTCCTCAGGCGTAGGTTTTGCGATTGGGTAGACCTTAACGCCGCGCGGATCGAGTTTTTCAGTCATGCGGCGAATAGCACCTCCTTTACCAGCCGCATCCCACCCTTCAAATACTAAAATAGCGCGTTTCCCTTGATGAAAATAGGCTTGTTGCACGTGTAATAGTTGGGTTTGCCAGTACTTTAACTCGCTTTTGTAGTGTTTTTTTGAATCAATAGCGGGGTGTGTCATGGGAGGCTTAACACTTAGTCCGCGATTTAGTGCTTTTATTTCTGATACATAACTGGTCATGCTAACTCCTTTAATCGCCTTCGGTTAAGTTGGCCCGGTTGCTGTCAAAGCGAAAATATTATCGCACCAACTAACTTTTGAGCGTGTTAGAGTAACCTAGAGTAAACTCTACAGGGACTTTTTGACAATGATATGTCATACCATTTTGTCTTACACTTCCTTAATTTGAGGGAGCTAATCAGGCGCTAACGGCGTTAAAAACTTCTCATCATTTAGAACAGTTAAATAGCAAAATTTTTCCTTGATTGAATAACTGATTCCATCAGTATAAAATCTACTCCGAATAAATCTCGCGCTCATTGATGAGTAGCAAATTGCATTGATGAGGAACAACCGGAATAAACAAGGAAGGATTGGCATGAAGCCTTTTGACAAGTGGCCTGCACTTGTGCAAGACGCACAGCAAGGTACATTCGATGATTCACTTTTTCAGTCAGATTCAGACGTAAAAAATTCGGTACAACCAACCAGATTGCCGATGGCTAAAGTGCCCAACATCATTCTTAAAGCACTTAACCCCCATCACACTGACTATATTCGTATTGACCCAAAAGAAGCTCGTTACTGGCATGGTGGACTTCATCATCATGACGATAGACAACTACTTGTTATTTCAAATAACCAAGTACAACGTCTCAAAACGGTTTCTCAAGGCAATATAAAGGAGATTTTTGCGTTTATTAAAAAGTCAGCGCTTGAGGCTAAAGTGGAAGGTCAGTTCAGTTCTAGTGGCAGTAAAGGCTTCTCGGGTGGGGTGGGAGGGTTAAGTCAAAACGGTGCAGATTTAGGTGCTGCAGCTAAATATGCTGCTACAAGCGATTACTCAAAAAATGATGGTGTGGGCTTCAATAGTAGCCAAGGAGCAGGTACAACGCGACTGTCAATGGGTAAGAGTAACGCTGGCATTAAAAATACACCCACTAAGCTAGAAAGTACAGCACAGCCCATAGATACTATTGCGCCATCTGTCATTATTGGTCAACCTAATCCAAAGCAAATCGTAAAACTAGAACAAAACCAAGCCACTAAAAGACGTTTTGCAGATCATGTATTAGGACCGGGAGAAACTGCCGCGAGTGTTGTCGAGCAGTATACTGGCACACCAAATGAAAGCCTTATATATGGCTTCAACCATCCTCAGTTTACTATAAAAAATCCTCCCAAAGCGGGTGATAAAGTCAGGGTGAATACCGGCTTTGACGTACTAGTTAAAGGGCAATTCTATAACAGCAACAGCGTTAACCTAATCTGGAAAGGGCCTACGTCGGGCTCGAAATTAGCCATATTGGAGCAAGTGAATGGCAAATATTTACCAGACAGAGGCTACGATTGGGAGTTGGCATTACCGCTTGTGGCGGGGGAATATACATTAACTGCTGAAGCCGAAGGTGCAACGCACTCCGTGAGTTTTTCAGTTGAAGAATCCGAAGACCAACAGGAAATTATTGACTTTTTATATATTCCAGAAGATAACAGCTTTATAGCGGTCACGCAGTCACTTGCCGATATTTTAGAGCAAGAAATGGAAGTACTTAACCCTCCCATGGAGCAGCTTAAGCAAGCGCTGACTGGGCAACAAGACCTCTCGCAACAAGATGATAAAGTAATTGACGCAAAAAAGGCGTTAAACGAAACTTTAAAACCACTTGTTTCAGGCCCTACCGCTAATAAAATTACCGAAGTCATTGGCTTTAAAGGCCGAAAGTATGCCTATGTGCGTAGTGATAAAATCGCCAATCATACTAGACGCTACAAAATTGATACGGACATTCGAAACGGTCGTCGTTTTAGCGATGCGAATGGCAACTTAGACCGTAAGAAACTGAACAAAGCGCTTAAAAATGATTTGAGCAAGCTAAAGGTCAATTTTAAGTATGATAAGAAGCTCGTCGACACGTATACAACCATATGGGGCGAATGGGCTAGGGAGCTTAATAAAGATCTAAATATAAAAGGGTTTGAAAAAAGCGACTATTTTGACGCCAGTGCAGAGGCGCGATTAATGCGCTACACCCATGGTGCAGGCATTGCGGCAAACTTTAGCCCAAAGGATGGTGTCTTTTCATTTCAAGCTGATGCCAAAGTTGATTTTGCTGTTGGTGAAGCAAAAGCTGCAATGAGTGGTTACTACCCTAATAAAAAAGGGTATGAATTTAAGTTTATGATGCCACTTAAAAATTCGACCAAAGAGCGTGAGATAAACTTAGGCGCGCTCCGATTAAATGCGACCATTGCCTTTTTTGGCTATGCTGGCGCGAAATTACAAGCGGCGGCGAATGTAGGCTGTACAGTAAAGCAAGGTAAAATGATGCTTGAGGGATTAACCCCTGAACAAGTAAAAGCACTTAGCCGCGCCGATCGCAAGTTTGAACCTGTAAAAGGCGAGCTCAGTGCATTTGCTGGGGTATCCGCAGGCTGTGAGTTAACTGGTGCTTTGCAGTGGGATAATCCAGAAAAATCCGGTAAATCTAGCTTTTGTGATTTAGCTAAATTAGGTGGAAAGGCTGAAGGCGCATTTGGCGCAGGTGCACACGCCGGATGTTTTATTGGTTATGAAGACGGAAGGTTTATGCTTCGTGCGAAATTGGGACTTATCTGGGGCGTAGGTGCTGGCGGAGAATTAGTCTGTGAGATAGATGTAGATGAAATCGTCACGCTTGCCCAATTTGTTTATCACCAGCTTAAAAATAATGATTATGATTACCTAGAATTTATCCAAGAAGATGCTTTTAAAGTATTATACAAAGCAGTATCTATGCACATAGCAACAGGTGATGAGATTATAAATTTCGTAGGTTCTAGTGTTCGTCAAGTCGATACATGGTGGCGAGGAACTGTTTTAATCCATGAGCGCGCGAAAGATATGATGGATAATATTCTACAAAAGCCCGAAATGTTAAAATTTACGGTGCCTGAAGCTAAGGGAGCAATGCTAAATTTACTTGCTAATCCAAATTTAGCGAATTTAATTGACTCTGATGCCTACAGCTGGTCCGGCTTAAATGAGCGACGTGAAAATGCGATTATTATTGTACTTAAGCATATTCTTTGCACAGAGGAATTAGACGAAGTATTGCAGCATATGGGAGAGGGCGGTGAAAAATGCAGCCGAGAAGAAGGCTTATCTCAGCTTAATAGTATTTTAGAAGGCGCTCAGCAGCATGAATTTGATGCATGGCGACGCAAACTACCAAGTCGAGCACGCTCCGGTTCGGTTGCCGTCGCGATGCTTAATATTAGTCCATTTGTAGCACTTGCATAACAGCGTAATAGCAACCAAAGTTAGCTACTTTGGTTGCATATCTAGCGGTGTAGGTTGATTTAGTACGCATCTAAACCCGATGTCCCTATAGCTAGTGTTCAGTTCATTAGACTCTTGCCGAGTATAAACATTGCTGCCACGTGGCGACTCCATGAAAGTTCCGCCTCGCATAACCTTTTTTGTGCCTTCTTTTGGTCCTTTGGGATCCTGCTCTGGGGAGTGTTGATAGTAATCCTCAGCCCACCAGTCATTTACCCATTCAATCATATTGCCACTTAAGTCATAAAATCCCAATGGGTTAGCGGGGTATGTGCCAGAAGGTTCCGCATAATCAGTATTTAGTTCATAATTCCGACCTTCTTCTATCCGCCCGTTATCTGTGGCAAAAAGAATATTCTCGCCACGGTTTCGTGCTGCAAATTCCCATTGCGCCTCTGTGGGTAAATCAAAGGGCAGCTGGGTTAACTCAGCGAGCCATAAACAATAGTTTTTTGCGCCATACCAACTTACTCCAGCAGGGAATTCAGGGGCGCGCCAAATCTCATCTCTATCCCATTCTTCCCACACGGTTTTTGGCAGGTCATTTACTGCGGTATATAAATCAAAATCGCCATAGCTTACCTCATAAGCGCCCATCGAATAGCTGGTAAGGGTCACCTTATGAGCGGGTTTATTGTCGCGGGCTATGGTCCAAGGCAAGTTATTTGGACCACCGCCATCGCCCATCATAAAGCTGCCGCCTTCAACAAACACCATTTGGGCTTTAGTGCGCTCAATCAGTGCTTGCACTTGTTTGTCTTGCTCGCCAGTAAGCGCGTCTATTTGTTGGCCTAGGTCGTCACATCCTGTTATTACCATACAAAGTAATGCGAGACTTGGAGCGGTTGTGTATTTATTGGTGATAATATTGCGCAGGTTAATGTTGGCAAAGTGGGAGAGTGAATGTATCCGTTTATTTTCCATATGGTGACTTTCCGTATGTTACTTATTTATCCTTAGTGCAGCTCAAGCATACCAAGCGTACAGGCGAAATCAAAATTGTCACACCATAAAGTAAGTAGTTTGAATAAACGCTGACTTTTACAGTGATAAATATGATAACAATTAGTTAGCTCTGTAATTGAGCTGAAATTGATAGGCAGAAAAATCACTAGCCAGTATTAGTGCAATAAGCATCTTATATAGTTCTGTGTTTGGATATTGAATTTGCTATCTACTGTTCAATCAGCGATATTAAATAGCGTTTAGCTTAGTGTGAACCTGTATACTTATAAAATTAACTATATTTTTTAGTCAACGTCATGATGATGAAATAATAGTTGGGATGTTAGCGTTTGAATGACAGTAAAACTAGTTCAAGGAAGCAGAAAATGCGATTTTGGCTTTTGATAATATTAGGTATTTCATTTAACTCATATAGCATTGTTATTCGCCATGATGTCGATGATGCCAATTACAAGGTATCGAGCAATGTGTTGCCTCAGTTAGCAACTTTTTATATTGATGGTGGTCATGGTACATTAATTGACTCAAAGTGGGTCTTAACAGCCGCCCATGCAACATTTTGCCTTCAGCCAAATTCGACAATACTAATCAATAATACCTCTACTTTGATTGAGCAAGTTTTTGTTCACACAGGTTATATGCCTGGGCAAAGCCACGATATTGCACTTATCAAACTCAAGCAAGCTGTAAGCGATGTTAAACCTTTCAAGATTAACCGAAAAATAGATGAGCTTGATAAAGTATTATGGTTTATTGGTATGGGAGGGACAGGTACCGGTATAACTGGGCAAACGATTGACAACTTAGCTAACCAAGGCCAAATGCGACGGGCTCAAAATACCGTGATAGTAGCCAAAGGCCCACTTTTAAAATTTAGCTTTGACCGCGGTGACAAGGCACTGCCTTTGGAAGGTGTGTCGGGTGGAGGAGATAGCGGTGGTCCAGCCTATCAATACAAAGGTGGTCAAGGTGTTGTGCTTGGAGTCAGCTCTCGAGTCGAGGGCGGAAGAATTGGCCGTTACGGCGTGACTGAAATATACAGTCGCGTTTCTTATTTCGTTGATTGGATAGACAGTATTATTGCAGGCAAAAATGTAGCTACGTTGGCCACTACTACGCTAACCCAGCTGCCTGCTGGCCTAACTGACGAGATATTGCCACAAGTTTGTGAAGAAATTAAGATAAAAAGCAGCCAGTAAGGCTGCTTTGCAATTTGGGCAGAGTGCTTAAGCAAGCACTGATTTTTTGAGACTATCTTGCGTTAGTACTTTCAAAGATCTTGTCAGCAGAGGCTGCAACAAAACCGGTGTAGATTTCGCCGTCTGGTTTTGGGTAGCGCAGTGCAAATTCATAGAAGCAGCTTGGAATACTAAATTCGCCGTCGCTGAACTTCACAGTTTGGTGATCAGCGAGTGTTGATGATTGCTCAAGCAATACTTCTGGAGAGCCTTTGATCTCGCCACCAGAGGTGTTTAGCTCAAAACCATTGTCTTTAAGTGCTTGGTTTACGGCTTCAATTGTAGTGAAGTTCTTCAGGTAATTGATGCTTACCGTAAAGTGGTTAGCGCGGTAGCCCCACGCTGACATCCATGCAGCGTATTCGCTTTCAGCCAGTAGCTTTTTGTATGTCTCGTGAGACACATTCCAGTGAGTACCTGAGTACAGGAAGTTTTCAGCTGTTACTGCAGACTCGTCGATTTGCTCAACCATGTCTTTAACGATAGCTTGTAATTCTTCTGAACATTTTTCAACTAGCAGCTCAGAGATAAACACCTTTGGTTTAGTTGGATCTTGATGTTCATAGTGCTTGGCAT
Source organism: Pseudoalteromonas sp. A757 (assembly GCF_004103285.1). NCBI lineage: Bacteria > Pseudomonadati > Pseudomonadota > Gammaproteobacteria > Alteromonadales > Pseudoalteromonadaceae > Pseudoalteromonas > Pseudoalteromonas sp. A757. The sequence goes on along the minus strand of NZ_QNQN01000065.1, from coordinate 63,298 downwards.
ATAGCTTTTTCGCTTCAAAGTGGTATTCGCCACACTCTGTGTAACCTACAGCTTTAAAATGTGCAGCGAGCTTTTCCAGGCCTACTTTTTCAATATTAAAGGTACGCAGTGCAATGTGGTCATTGATCACGTCGTCTTTTTGCGTTGAGCCGAGTAGTTCATGAACTTTAACTGCAGAAGGCGTTACTTCTAGGTAGTTGTCCCACAGGTGTTCAAATAATGTATCTACGTTGTTGTGCATAATGGTTTCCTAATTTTTTGTCTTGGTGACAGTTTGTTAAACTTTATACCAATTGGTATCAGCACGACATTGAAATCTATAGTTTAAATGCGTTTATCAGTTCACCTTGAGTGACATCAAGCGCATTGGCTACCTCTGCGGTCAGCTGAATTTTTTCTTCTGCTTCGCACAGATAAGCCTGATCGGTAAACGTGGCTTTAAACGCGTCTAACCGACCATTTGAAATAGCAAGACTAGGGAGCTTGTCAGGTAGTGAAGCGACTATTTCAACTTCACCTTTAAACGACTCTCTAACCGTTCTAATGTTTTCTAGTCTGGCTTCCACCGTTGGACCTGCGTCGAACAAGTCAACATAGCCACGGTGTTCAAACCCCTCTTTTTGTAACAAACGCAAAGCAGGCTTGGTCTTCTCATGCACTTTACCTATCACGGCTTGTGCTTCTGGACTTAGTAGGTTTGCATAGATGGGATACTTGGGCATAAGTTCACAAATAAAAACTTTGTCCCCGAGACCGACCAAGTGATCTGCTTGCGGAAATTCGATGCTAAAAAAGTGCTCTTGTAACCACTGCCAAAATGGCGAGTGACCATGTTCGTCACTTACACCACGCATTTCTGCAATAACGGTATCGCTAAAGCGTTCTGCATGTTCAGCCATAAATAAGAAGCGACTTCTTGAAAGAAAGCGACCAGCTAACCCTTGGCGATGACCTTCACGTAAAAATAGTGTGCAGATCTCAGAGCTTCCAGTGTAGTCGTTACACATCGACAGAATATCAACGGTATTATAGACACCTAAAGTTCTTGAGTGATGTACTGTTTTACCAAGATGATAGTGGTATAAAGGCACAGACATACCTACCGCGGCTTCAATCGCAGTGGTGCCTATAATTTCGCCCGTTTGTGTGTCTTCAAGGACGAATAAATAGCCTTCGTCGTATGGTTTTGACACTGACTTTGCAAAGCTTTCAACTGAGCGATTAATTTTATTAGACAACAATTCGTCATCTACTGGCAGTGAGGTAAATCCATGGCCAGATTCAACCGCAATGGTTTTTAGCGAGTCGAAGTCAGTTTTTTGTATTGGTCTTAATACTAACATGAGAAAGAGGAGACCGAGGTCCCCAGCTCCTTAGCCGTTTACTACTGCAGCAACCGCTTGTTCAAAGCGTGCAAGGCCTTCTTGGATCTCTTCATCAGTGATCACAAGAGAAGGTGTAAAACGAACTACGTTAGTACCAGCAACTAATGACATTAAACCGTGCTCTGCACTTGCTACAAGAAAGTCGCGTGCACGGCCTTCAAATTTGTCATTGAGCACTGCACCTAGAAGAAGACCTTTACCGCGCACTTCAGAAAATACATTGTATTTGTCGTTAATAGCATTTAGACCATCTCTGAATACTTGCTCTTTGGCTTTTACGCCAGCTAATACTGATTCTGTATTTACAGTGTCAAATGCAGCTTCTGCTACCGCGCAGGCTAGTGGATTACCGCCATAAGTTGAGCCATGGGTGCCGACTTTAAGGTGAGCTGCAATTTCAGTAGTGGTAAGCATCGCGCCAATCGGGAAACCGCCGCCTAGTGCTTTTGCACTAGTTAGGATATCAGGTGTTACACCTAGCCCCTGATAAGCATATAGGTCACCAGTTCGGCCAACACCCGTTTGTACTTCATCAAAAATAAGTAGCGCGTTGTGCTTATCACATAGTTCGCGCACAGCTTGCACAAACTCAGCATTTGGAGAAATGATCCCGCCTTCACCTTGAAGCGGCTCCATCATGACTGCGCAAGTGTTGTCTGAGATTGTTTTTTCAAATGCAGCTAAATCGTTATAGTCGATATGCGTGATATCAGCAGGTTTTGGACCAAAACCGTCAGAATAGGCTGCTTGACCACCAACCGTTACCGTGAAGAAAGTACGACCATGGAAGCCTTTATTGAATGCGATAATTTGTGTTTTCTCTGCACCAAATTTATCCAGAGCCCAACGACGCGCAAGTTTAAGAGCGGCCTCGTTTGCTTCGGCGCCAGAGTTTGCGAAATAGACTTTTTCTGCGAATGTTGCATCAGTTAACTTTTTAGCAAGGCGAAGCGCCGGCTCGTTGGTCATCACGTTTGATAGATGCCAAATTTTTTCGCCTTGCTCTTTAAGTGCAGAAACAAGCGCTGGGTGACAATGGCCTAAACAGTTCACGGCGATACCGCCTGCAAAATCGATGAACTCTTTACCTGTCTGATCCCATACGCGAGAACCCTCACCTTTAACTGGAATAACGGCTGACGGGTTGTAGTTTGGAACCATGACTTCATCGAATAATTCGCGATTTGCTTGCATGACGCTTTCTCCTAAATTGTTATCATTGTGCGGTATTACTGTCGGGCAGAAGCTGATTACTTGTTGTTCTGCTCACAGCCAACTTGCTATTTCTTCATTATTACGCGCTTTTGTAATAATTTGCAGTGCAATAATTCACATATTTGCTATCATTTATGTCAAATTAACATGATTAAATTGCAAAATGATTAGTTTACAAGATGAAAAGCTTATTGCATTGTTGCGTAATAATGCACGGGAGAGTATCTCTGAGTTGGCACGTAAGTTAGATCTTTCCAGAACCACGGTACAAAATCGTATCGCAAAATTAGAGCAAAATGGCGTAATCAAAGGCTATCGCGTGGAGTTCGCGCAGCAGTATATGGACGATTTAGTATCGGCACACGTTTCTATTAAGGTAAAACAAAAACTCACTACAAAGGCGAATTTAGCATTGCAGCAGTTGCCAAATGTTTCAGCACTTTATGCCATTAGTGGGGAATATGACTTGATTGCGATTGTTGAAGCACAGAGTTTGGAGCAGTTGAGTCATCTGCTAGATGAAATTGGTAATTTAGAAGGGATTGAGCGTACCAATTCGTCGGTTATTTTAGAAACCAAATTTAAGCGATAAATAACCTTACCGTGTCTGGATAAATACTTTGAGCGCTCGTCACCACTTACCAAGTGCTCTGCTTTTAGCATAATAGATTGCTTAGCTTGGAGGATGCTGTGTGTAGCTAACTTTTCCGCTTAACAGTGAGCTACCCAACTTGTTCTGGTAACCAAATGCTGGTTCCGGTCGCTGCAATATGATTAACATTGCCATTTAACACTTTGCTACCCACATTATTTGAGCTTTCAGGCCGGCTAACTAAATATCCCTGTACACAACTGATCCCTAAGTTTTTAACTAGCTCAAATTGTTCTGTTTGTTCAACGCCTTCGGCAACAATTTTTAATTCTAACTGTTGTCCCAGTTCGCTGATGGAGTTGAGGATCTTACGATATTTAGGATTACTGTTGGCTTGAGTGATAAATAATTTATCAATTTTTATCACGTCTATAGGCAAATCAGCAAGGGTGCTCAGCGAGCTAAAGCCGGTGCCAAAATCATCAATTGCAATGCTTATTCCAGCATCTCGGCATTGTTGCAATTGTGAAATAGTTTCATTGCTAGCTTTGATTAGAGTGGACTCCGTGATCTCCAACATCAAAGCGGTGGCTGGTAAGCCGGTCTTTTCTAAGGCAGTACTTACCCATTCAAAGATCTTTCTATGTTTTAGTTGTATTCCAGAAACATTGACTGAGATTTTTACCTTTTTCATCCCTGCATTATGCCAAGCACACATTTGTCTACACGACTCAAGTAAGATCCAATCACCAAGCTCTAAAATTAAATTAGATTCCTCTGCAATTGGAATAAACTCAGCTGGTGGAATTTGCCCTTCTATTGGGTGATTCCAACGGATAAGCGCCTCAAAATAGTCAATAGCACAATCTTCAACATGTACTATCGGTTGGAATGACAGATAAAAGCTTTGCGCAGAGATAGCGAGTCGTAACTCTTCTAAGAGGTAGTGATAACGGCGCATTTTCGACCCCATTTCGGGGGAGTAAACTTTAAAAATCCCACGTCCATCTGTTTTTGCTCTGTACATGGCAACATCAGCCATCTGTAGTAACGAGTTCGGAGTTGCGGCGCTATCTGGATATACTGCGATGCCGATACTTGCTCCAATTTTGACAAGCTTATTGCCAAGCAAGAAGTCACGCTCTATATCACTTAGAATGGACTGTGCGATTTCTGTGCATAAGCTCGGATCGCTTAATTTGGGAATAAATAGCGAAAATTCATCGCCGCCGAGTCTTGAAAGGTTTTGTTCAAGGCCATGGATAGGGTGGTAATCTTCCAAACCATATTGACGGACAGTGTTTGAGAGCCTAGCGGCAACTTGGATCAAAATTTCGTCGCCAAAACTGTGGCCAAATGAATCGTTGACCTGTTTAAAGCCATCTAAGTCGATAAATAGCAGCCCACACTTTTGTTGTGCTAACTCTGCTTGTTTTAACTTTGCCTCGATATGATCAATATAGGCATGCCTATCGATTAGTTTCGTGAGCTTGTCTTGAAAAATTTGAGACTCTGAATGGCGTTTTACTCGTGCAAGATGGCTGGATAAATCGTGGATCGCATGACTGAGCTTTGCAAGAGAAGACTTATGATGCAGTGGCGCGCTGCTTACCTCTAAACGCGCCAATATCCCTCCAACGTCATTATTCACCTCGTTAATATCTTCGTCTTGGCAACGATATCTGCGCTCTGATTTAAAAAGGTACGCAATAATTGCAAGTAATGTTGTGATTGCAATCAGTGTGATGGGTGAAGTAAACACGGCATACCAAACCGTATTTACATCCAGATATTTAGGCGTTCCGAGCGTTGATTCGACTACAACATAGGTGGAATTACCCTTTGCAGCAAAGCTCAAACCGTGCAGTAGTGAAGAGTACCAAGGTGATACCATTGATGTTGTAAGGTGCTCGGTTGCCGAGGTTGTAGCGAGCAGTTCAAACACATGGCTCTTAAAAGACAGGTGCAGCAATATGACAACGAATAGAGCGCCCAGAATTAGGGTACTTGTTAGTCTTATTGCGTTTGACATGAATAGGCTTTCCTTAGTAATTCAGACTATTGCGTATTATTAAGTAATAACACATGGATGATATGTTTATCATAAAAAATGTAATCTGAAATTATAGCTGCTAACCTAGTTTTTTACACACTTTAGCATTCAGTTGCAAACCTCATAGCGCAAAAGTACTCAAAATTTCAATTAGCAAACTACATTATATGAGCAGGATCAATTATTAGTTAAATTCACTTTACATGATAACCGTTCTCAACTAGCTTTCTTGTTGACTCTTAATGTGATTGGCTCAGTGATTGCAAGGAACCTGTAGCAAACTGAAATCACTGCTTATCTGATTTAGATTGCGCCAAAGCGGTGCAGAATTGCACCAAATTTGTACTGTCATACAAACTCAATATTTGTTTGCTGTACTTAGGGCTGTTGATTTTTAAAGCGATTGGTGAGTTGCCATCTAATTGCAATTTATTTTCATTAAAATTTCAATATGCTCGACATGAATCGTACACAGTTACCAGTCGTTTGCAGTATTAGCGTACGTCACTGTGAAATAAGGACTCACAAAAGGTAAACGGGGGTTATATGCTCACTAAACGGTTTTTCAAAACAAAAGACGAAGCGGAAATTACATTTTCATTTTCACACCCAGAAGCTAAAACGGTGGAACTTGTTGGTGATTTTAATGATTGGCAACCCGAGCCAATGAAATTCATCAAAAAAGACAGTGCGTTTAAGCTTAAACACCGTTTACCAACCGACAAAGATTACCACTTCAGATATTTGATTGATGGCGAAGTATGGGACAATGATCATCAAGCGGATGATTATGTGCCAAATGGCTTTGGAGAAGACAACAGCGTTGTGTCCACAGCGAGAGCGTAACATTATAAATGGACAACATTGCTCAGCTTCTATATCTCTATGGTATTGGTTATGAGTACCATAAATACACGGGTGATCATGTGGTATTTGATCACCAAACTCGCCTACAGGCCTTGCAGGAATGTGGTGTTGATGTCAGTAATCCAAACGAAATAGACAGGCTCAACTTTGAGTTGGATATTGCCAAATGGCTCACGCCAGTTGAAGCCATTACTTTGGTTTGCAAAGAGACACCAACTATCACGATACGGGTGGATGACGGCCTGCACATTAACGAATTAACTGTGTCGATCCCTGCATTGGGTTATTGCTGTGTTTGCGATCCAAACAAGCAAGTCGCGATTGGGGATTACCGCTATCAAGATACACGTTATGTTCAATTTGAAGTGCCAATAAACGCGATCGAAGTCGGTTATCATAGCGCTGAGGTAATGTTAAATGGTGCGCGGTTTGAGACAGAACTTTGGGTGACGCCTAGACAGTGTTATGACCCTATTGAACAACATAAAAAGCTCCTTGGATTGTCTATTCAGCTATATTCGTTAAAGCCTGCTGGCAACAAGCTAAGTGCGGATTTTTATGAGCTAAAGCAATTAGTTGAGGCTAGCGCAGCTGAAGGGGTTGATTACATTTTGTTAAACCCACTGCATTTATTGTTTGTTGATGAGCCAGAGAAAGCAAGTCCGTACAGCCCAAATGACCGCCGCTTATTGCATCCTTTTTACATTTCTATCGAGCTTTTTTGTGAACAATTTGGCTTAGATGTGAGAGTGTTCGCCGACTATTTAGACGGCTCAAAGGCTAGCTTGAACGTGACATATCTTAATATGACTCACTGTATGGAAAGTAAGCTTAACGCGTTACGTTTTGCGTGGCAGTTATTGTGCGACCAAACTGGAGCGTGGCGTGCTGACTTTACTCGATTTTGCCAAGCTAAGCAGCAAGAGCTTAAGGCATTTGAGGACGATGACTTCGCCAAGTTTTTGCAATGGCTTGCGTTTGAGCAATTAACGCTATGCCAATCTTTGGCACTGAATGCTGGTATGGCCGTAGGTTTAATCAATGATTTAGCCGTTGGTTGTGCCGACGGCTCAAGTGAATACAACAGCAATAAAAATTTGTATGCCGAACGTGCTCGCGTGGGCGCGCCTCCAGACCCTTGGGCAGAGCTCGGTCAAAACTGGGGGTTACCAGCGTTAAACCCCGTTAAGTTAAAAGCGCAGCGCTTTGCATTTTTTAAACAGCTGATCCAAGCGAACATCACCGGTGTTGGGGCATTAAGAATTGATCATGTGATGGGCCTAAGAAGGTTATGGTGGTGTTTTTATCAAGAACAGCAGCAAACAGGTTGCTATGTATATTATCCATTTGAGTACCTCTTAGCGATCCTTAAGATTGAGTCCGTCAAGCACCAAGTGATGATCATTGGTGAAGACTTAGGGGTTGTTCCAATCGAAATCAAAGAAGCAATGTCTGAGTCGCATATATACAGCAATATTCTTTTTTATTTCGAAAAGGATTATCACGGTCAGTTTTTAGCACCCACGCACTATAAGCACAATGCGTTACTGATGGTTGCTAACCATGACGTCCCGCCATTTTTTGGCTGGTGGAGCCATGATGACCTTAGGTTGAGACGTGAATATCAGTTATTGAGCGAACCCCAACTAACAAAAGCGGATGAAGAGCGAACATCCGAGCGAGAGAAGCTTTGTCATTGGCTTAGTTGCTATGGTGAGGCGAGTGTCGCCCTTGCGAGCGAAGCCCGTGATGTGTATCAGGCGCTTATCAATGTGCTCGCCAAGTCGCCTGCAAAAATGCTGACAATTCAGTTTGATGACCTCGACGAACAGAAGTTACCAGTGAATATTCCTGGTACTGATCAAGAGTACCCAAACTGGAGAAGGCGGCTTAATCAGACATCAGCGGAAATTATTGCAAGTTCTCGGCCGCTGATCCGAGATGCAATAACCAGCAGGAAAGAATAGATGAATACAAGAGCAAAAATAGAAGACGCCCAAGTAGATGACTACACCAGTCAATTAGCTGCTTTGGAAGCCGGTAAGTGTCGTGACCCATTTGCCTTTTTAGGGCTACACCAGCTAGATGCGAAGCGCTCAGTCGTGCGCTGTTTTATTCCAGGTGCGACAGAAGTTAACGTACTTACCAACAATAGTAGCTATGCGCTTGAACGGTTTCGCAAAAGTGCGCTATTCACATTAGATTTTAAAGCGGATGACATCAGCAAAGATTACCTGCTTGAAGTGCACTACCCAGAACAAACCGTCACTGGGAGGGATGTATATAGTTTTGATAGTTGCTTGGCTGATGATGCCTTGTACTTATTCAATGAAGGAACACAAGCTCAAGCTTATTTGCATTTAGGTGCACATCAAGTAGAAATAGAGGGTGTAATTGGGTTTCGATTTGGTGTTTGGGCGCCAAATGCGTTGTCTGTTTCTGTGATAGGTGAGTTTAATCATTGGCAGGCCGTGCAGCATCCAATGCGATTACATCCAGCCAGCGGTGTATGGGAGCTTTTTATTCCGGCACTGGAGGTTGACTGCTGCTATAAATTTGCAATCACCACATTTGAGGGGGAACGCATAGAAAAGGCCGACCCCTTTGCATTTAAAATGGAACAAGCACCGGGTACGGCGAGTATAACTCAGGCTCGACCTGCGGCTTTCACATTGAGCCAAGCTTACCATGATAAAAAGGCGCTGCGTAATAAAATCAATGCACCCATTAGTATTTATGAAGTACATTTGGGCTCGTGGAAGCGCCGAGAGAAAGAAGGTAATCGCTATCTCACGTATCGAGAATTAGCGGATGACCTTATCCCTTATGTAAAAGCACTGGGATTTACCCATTTGCAACTGATGCCTATCAGTGAATATCCTTTTGATGGCTCCTGGGGTTATCAACCAGTGGGGTTATTCTCGCCAACCAGTCGCTTTGGTGGCGTGGAGGATTTTGCTTACTTTGTTGAGTGCTGTCATCGTGAAGACCTCGGATTACTTATCGACTGGGTACCGGGACATTTCCCATCAGATCCTCATGGTTTACATAAATTTGATGGTACGCATCTATTTGAACACGCTGATAAGCGGCAAGGATTTCACCCAGATTGGAACACCTATATTTTTAACTACGACCGCGCTGAAGTAAAAAGCTTTTTGTTGTCGAATGCGATGTACTGGATAAAAGAATACGCCATCGATGGGTTACGAGTTGATGCCGTGGCATCGATGCTTTACTTGGATTACAGCCGTAAACATGGGGAATGGGTGCCAAATCAATATGGCGGCCGCGAAAATCTAGGTGCAATAGAATGCCTCAAATCAGTCAATACCAAATGTTATGGTGTTGATGAAGGTATTATGATGGTCGCTGAAGAATCCACCGCTTGGCCCGGTGTTACCCGCAGTGTTGAACACGATGGTTTGGGTTTTGGTTATAAGTGGAATATGGGGTGGATGAATGACACGCTAAACTATATGTCCAAAGACCCAATTCATCGCAAGTACCATCACCATGAAATGACCTTTTCGATGGTGTATGCCTATTCTGAAAATTACATCCTGCCATTAAGTCACGATGAAGTGGTACATGGCAAAGGTGCGCTACTGAGCAAAATGCCAGGAGACGATTGGCAGCAATTCGCTAATTTACGTGCCTACTATGGCTTTATGTTTGCCCACCCAGGTAAAAAGTTGCTGTTCATGGGCGCTGAACTTGCCCCCCGAGAGGAATGGGATCATAACCAACAACTCAACTGGAAGTTGCTTGAAAGTGAAGCGCACCAAGGCGTGTATGAGTGTGTCAAAGCGCTCAATACGACCTATAAATCAACGCCGCAACTATTCGAGTGCGATAACAAATCAACAGGGTTTAATTGGATTGATGGGGGGAATGCTGGGCAAAGTATATTTAGTTTTGTACGCTACGGACAAGATGGTGTTACACCGCTGGTGGTGATCGCAAACTTTACGCCACAAACTCATTTCCAATTCCGCTTAGGCGTGCCATCAGCGGGTGTGTATCAAGTTATCTTAAACACGGATGACAAAGCGTTTTGGGGGAGTGGCGTTGGAGTCGTTGCACATAAACAACAACTCATTGAATCGAAAAACATAGCAAGCCATGGCCTTGAGCAAAGTATCGATATAACAGTTCCGCCTTTGGCAACCGTGTATTTGCAGCTGATCTCTGGTGGCGCATGCTAACCAGTTATCGCGGCGATCATCAATTGCTGGGTGCGACGGCCAGTGATAAAGGTGTTAACTTTTGTGTTTATGCACCGAAAGCGAAACGTGTAACCCTCTGTCTGTTCGACAAAAGCGGCCATAGCGAAGTGAATCGGATAGGGATGTTTCGGCATGAAGGCGGAAATTGGTCATTGTTTATTGAAGGAGCAAAAGTCGGAGACTTATATGGCTATCGGGTAGACGGGGAATATAGCGCGGAAAAAGGGCTACTTTTCAATGCTAATAAGTTACTCTTAGATCCATATTGCCGTGACTTTTTCGGCGAATTTACTTGGAGTGAACGGCATTTTTGTCATTTGCCAGTAGGTCATTTAAACCCTTCTGATAACGCCTGTGATATGCCAAAGAGCAAAGTGACGGCGATTGAAAAGTATCAAGGGAAGCGACCCAAGACGCCGTGGAGTAAAACGGTTATATATGAGTGTCATGTTAAAGGAGCAACTGTTCGACACCCTGATATTCCAAGTAAACACCAAGGAAAATATTTAGGGATTGCTGAGCAAACCTTTATCGATCATCTAAAGCATATTGGTGTTACTGCAATTGAGTTGCTACCTGTGCATGCGTTTATCAATGAGCAATTTCTTACGACTAAAGGGCTAAAAAATTATTGGGGGTATAACAGCCTCAACTTCTTTACGCCACACAAAAGTTATCTTGTTAACGACGACATCAACGAATTTAAGGTAATGGTAGAGCGGCTCCACCAAGCCGGTATAGAGGTTATTTTGGATGTGGTGTTTAATCATACTGCGGAAGGTGGTTTGGATGGCCCGACAATTAGCTTTAAAGGGTTTGATAACCTGACTTATTATAGCACCTTGCCGAGTAAACCCAATGTCTACATTAATGACACGGGTTGTGGAAACACAATGAATATCTCGAATCCAGTGGTATTAAGGCTTGTTTTGGACAGCTTACGCTATTGGGTAGAATATATGGGAGTTGACGGTTTTCGTTTTGATTTGGCGACGATCCTTGCCCGTCAAGCCTCGGGATTTTCAAATCAACATGCGTTTTTGCAAGCGATCCATCAAGACCCGGTGCTTAGCAAAGTAAAACTGATTGCCGAGCCTTGGGATATTGGTCCTGGTGGGTATCAACTTGGACAATTTCCTTCTCCTTGGCGTGAGTGGAATGATAAATATCGAGATACTGTTAGGCGCTTCTGGCGTGGCGATGAGGGTGTATTGCCAGAGCTTGCGATGCGTATTCATGGCTCCAGTGATCTGTTTGAACATAACTTACGGGGTCCTTTGAACTCCATAAATTTTCTTACTAGTCATGACGGCTTCTCATTGTTTGATTGGACGGCTTACGAGCATAAACATAATGAAGCAAACGGTGAGGCAAATAGAGACGGCCACAGTGAAAACTTTTCATTTAATTGTGGGGTAGAAGGGTTCAGTGCCGACCCTCAAATCAATGAATTGCGTCTCAGTATGCAGAAAAATGCATTACTCACTTTGTTTTTATCCAAAGGGATCCCGATGATTTGTGCGGGTACTGAAATGGCACATACGCAAAATGGTAACAATAATGCCTACTGCCAAGACAACTGCACTAGCTGGCTGGCATGGAAAAACCATCAGCAACACCACATGTTAACTTTTTTTATCCAAGATTTACTCGCGCTCCGTAAACAATTTGCCGCGTTTTCTCACTCATTTTATGTCCATGACAGTGACAGTCGTTTTGCAGTGAATTGGTTTAATGAACAAGCAAAGCCGTTATCGCCCGAACAATGGCGAGAGCCAAGCCGTAAATGGTTGAGTTACACCATCACCGATCAGCAGTTAGGGCAAAGCTTATTGATAATACTGAACGCCAGTGAGAATGCGCTGCAAATAAAGCTGCCACTTAGTGCATTTTCATCTCATTGGCAGCAAGCAATTACCACCGCGGTTGAGCCGCAAAGACCAGAGTTAGATTCTTATTTACAGGTTCCAGCTAAGTCAGCATGGATATTTACATCAATCAAAGGGGACGAAAAGCATGGCTAATAAAAGTGCGCCAGTATGTGTCGTGAAACATTGGCAAGATGCACCAAAGATAGATGAAAACACCTTGAGTGATGATTTAACTCGTCACTTTTACTACACCTTAGGTCGAGACAAAGTAGGAGAGTCGCGACTTTATTTGTACCATGCATTAGCCTTGACCATTCGTGACCGATTAGTTGCTCGCTGCCGTGCAACGAAAGAGCACATTAAGAGTAAAAAAACGCGCAAAGCAGCTTACCTTTCGTTGGAATTTTTAATGGGTAGAGCACTGTCTAATGCGGTGCTAAATCTCGACTTAGAAGAACAAGTTCAAGCGGCATTGCAAGAATACTGTACTGAGCTTGAAGAGGTCGCGCAGGCTGAGCATGATGCAGGTCTTGGCAATGGTGGTTTAGGTCGCCTAGCAGCTTGCTTTTTGGATAGCTGTGCTTCATTAGCCCTTCCTGTTGTCGGCTACGGTTTGCGTTACGAATTTGGGATGTTTAACCAAACCTGCGAGCAGGGTCATCAAGTAGAACAGCCAGATAACTGGCTCCGAGAAGGTCATCCATGGGAACTTGCTGCACCAGAGCAAGCCCGGAGAGTTAAGTTTTTTGGTCATGTTGAAGTACATACCGACAAAAATGGTAGACAGCATCGTGAGTGGCTTGATACGCAAGATATACTCGCCGTGCCTTACGACGTCCCAGTCCCTGGATATCGTAATGAGGTGGTAAACACATTAAGGCTATGGAAATCAGAGGCAACCGATGAGTTTGACCTCAGCGAATTTAACGCCGGTAGTTATTCAGAAGCGGTGGCGAAAAAGAATCTCGCTGAGCAGATAACGATGGTGCTGTATCCCAATGATGCTAGTGAAAACGGTAAAGAGCTGAGATTAAGGCAGCAGTACTTTTTATCCAGCGCGAGTCTACAAGACGTGATCGCAACTTGGGTTGAGCAATATGTCGATGATTTCAGTGATTTTGCTGATTATCACGTATTCCAACTCAATGATACTCATCCAAGTATCGCCGTAGCTGAGCTAATGCGCATTTTATTAGACGATTACGAGCTGGAGTGGGATGCCGCATGGAAGATAACGACATCAACCATGGCATATACTAATCATACTTTATTGCCCGAAGCATTAGAGCGCTGGTCTGTGAGTCTATTTGAGCGCTTGTTACCTAGATTGCTAGAAATTATCTATGAGATCAATGCCCGCTTTTTGTCGGAAGTAGCATTAAAATGGCCGGGTGATATCGAAAAGCAGCGTGCGCTGTCACTCATAGAGGAGTCCAGTCATCCTCAAATTCGCATGGCGTACCTTGCGATTGTTGGTAGTTATTCTGTCAATGGCGTTGCGGCTTTACATACCGAGTTATTAAAAGCTGGGTTGTTTAACGATTTCTATCAACTTTGCCCTGAGAAGTTTAATAATAAAACGAATGGGGTGACGCCAAGACGCTGGTTATCGCATTGTAATCCAGAACTGGCACAATTGATTAGTGATAAAATTGGCGATGGATGGCAAGCTGATTTTTCTAAAATTAGTGAACTACGTCGTTTTTACGATAATCACGCCTTCCAAAAGCAGTGGCTAACAGTCAAACAAAACAACAAGCAGCGTCTTGCAGAGCTAATTGCTCATGAATGTCAGGTAGAGTTTGACCCAACTATGATGTTTGATGTTCAAGTGAAACGTATTCATGAATACAAGCGTCAACTACTTAATGTATTGCACGTTATCCATCTTTACGACCGGATCTGTCGTGGTGATGTGGCAGAGCTTGTTCCTCGTTGCGTACTGTTTGGAGGTAAGGCGGCACCAGGTTATTACATGGCGAAGAAAATCATTAAATTAATCAATAATGTTGCCAATGTTATCAACAATGACCCAGCAGCGAGGCCCTACCTCCGAGTGGCTTTCATGCCCAATTACAATGTCTCAAAAATGGAAGTGATTTGCCCTGCAACAGATTTATCAGAGCAGATCTCAACAGCTGGAAAAGAAGCGTCTGGCACTGGCAACATGAAGTTTATGATGAATGGCGCTATCACCATAGGTACCTTAGACGGTGCAAATATCGAAATACGAGAATGCGTTGGCGCAGACAACTTTTACTTATTTGGTGTAACCGCGGAACAAGCGCAGCAAGTGCGCCAAAATTATCAGCCCCTTAAGATAATAGAAAGCAACAATGACCTAAAACGCGTTATGGCTTTGCTTGAAAGTGGGCACTTTAACCTATTTGAGCCTAATATCTTTGATGACGTAATTAACTCAATTAAGAGTAGTACTGATCCTTGGTTAGTGGCACAAGATTTTCCCTCCTACGTTGAGAGTCAGGAGCACGCGGCTCAGGCATATAAAGACAAGGAGCATTGGCTGCGCATGAGTATTCTCAATACCGCAGCCAGTGGAAAATTTTCTAGCGATAGAACAATTCAAGATTACAGCGATGATATTTGGCGCTTGAGCCCAATGCAGTAGTCACCGCAAAAAGTTATGGAGAGAAGAAATAATGCCTAATTATGCGAATCGTTATATTAGTACCCTCACTCGAGAAACATATGCTTTAATACTTGCGGGTGGAAGAGGTTCGCGCCTTCACGAGCTCACCAATTGGCGAGCGAAACCCGCTGTTTATTTTGGCGGCAAACATCGAATTATCGATTTTCCACTGTCTAACTGCATTAACTCAGGGATCCGTCGAGTTGGCATTGCCACCCAGTATAAGTCGCATTCGCTGATTCGCCATGTTAATCGTGCATGGGGACACTTTAAAAAGGAGCTGGGAGAATCTGTAGAGATATTACCTGCATCACAGCGGTACGGTGATGAGTGGTACTGCGGCACAGCAGACGCAGTTTTCCAGAATATGGATATTATTCGTCATGAGCTTCCCAAATACGTTATGATCTTATCGGGTGATCATGTCTACAGAATGGACTATGGTGGTTTACTTGCAAAGCACGTAGAAACGGGGGCAGATATGACCGTATGTTGTATCGAAGTGCCCTGTGAAGAAGCGGCAAAAACGTTTGGTGTAATGACCGTTGATGAAAGCAACCGGGTGCGTCGCTTTGATGAAAAGCCAGTAGATCCGACCTCAATTCCTGGAAAGCCAGGTGTATGTTTGGCATCTATGGGCAACTATGTGTTTAACACGGAGTTTTTATTCGAGCAGTTAAAAAAAGATGCGGAACGAGAAGGGTCGGGGCGTGACTTTGGTCATGATATTATCCCATCCATCATAGAAGAGCATAATGTGTATGCGTATCCATTTTGCGACCCATCACACGAAGGGCAGCCGTATTGGCGAGATGTAGGTACATTGGATTCATTCTGGGAAGCAAATATGGAGTTGGTTTCTCCTGAACCCCAACTTGATCTCTATGATCCTCATTGGCCAATTTGGACTTATCAGGAGCAGTTACCACCGGCGAAATTTATATTTGATGACGATGATAGGCGCGGTATGGCCGTAGACTCTACGGTTTCTGGTGGCTGTATTATTTCTGGCTCCAAGGTTAAGCGTTCATTGCTGTTCTCCAATGTACACGTTCATTCGTATTGTGAAATTGAGGGGGCCGTGGTGTTACCCGGTGCCAAAATCGGGCGTAACTGCAAAATTAAAAACGCAATCATTGACCGCAGTTGTCACATACCAGAGGGGATGACAATTGGTTACGATACTGATTTAGACAAAGCGAACGGCTTTAGAGTATCGAATAAGGGGATCGTATTAGTGACCCGAGATATGCTCGCAGAGCTTGCGGAAAAACAAAAGAAATGATCCGTGTAGAGGTACTATGCATGTAATTTTAGTGGCAGCCGAAAACGATCGGTTGCCAAATTGTAAGGTAGGGGGCGTCGCTGATGTGATACGCGATGTGCCTTACGCACTGGCGCAGCTTGGCATAAAAGTATCGGTGGTCACGCCCGATTATGGCCAAGCTGCTTTAACTCGAAACTTAGTCGCTGATATTGCCGTTCCTTTTCGGCAACACCTAGAAACGGCGACTCTTTGGTCCGTTGAAGAAAGTAATAATGTCACCCAGTATGTTATTTCACACTCGTTATTTAGTGAGCATCACGGTGCTATTTATTGTAATGATCCTCACCAGCCTTTTGCCACGGATGCAAATCGATTTGCGTTTTTTAGCGCGGCAGTCGCTGAACTTATCGAGCATGAGTTGATAGCGGACATAGATGTAGTGCACCTTCACGACTGGCATGCTGCCGTCGTTGCTGTATTACGCCAGTTTAGTCCAAGGTTTAAACGGTTAAAGGCGCTAAAAACAGTTTATACGGTGCATAACCTCGCACTTCAGGGGATCCGACCTTTTAACCATGATTTTTCAAGTCTTGAGTCTTGGTTTCCCACGCTCACTTATGATGGACTCAGTATATGCGATCCTAAATATCCCCATTGTTTTAATCCTATGCGAGCTGCTATTAATCTTTCAGACAAAGTACATGTTGTTTCTCCTAATTACGCCAAAGAAGTAATGATCCCAAGTCATCCAGAGCTTGGCTTTTTTGGTGGTGAAGGGTTAGAAAGTGATATGCAGCATGCTTCACATGAAGGACGGTTAGCTGGTATTTTAAACGGTTGTGTGTATGATGAGTCAGCTAGCGACGAGAATCTTACTTTTGCTGACTACTTGGCGCTTGCTGAGCTGCATGTGTTTCAATGGATGGCAAAATCAAGCCAAGTATTATCTCGGTTTTACATAGCCCACCAACGTATACTCGCTTGGCGCGGTGAAGCCTTTAATGGCAAGCTTATTACAAGTGTTGGTCGTCTTACCGATCAAAAAGCACTTATTTTAAGACAGCCAACCCAATCAGGAATTGTGCTTGATGACATCGCAAAAGTAGCCGAGCATCAAGGAGCACGCGTCGTGATTGTTGGGTCTGGCGACCCATTTCTAGAGCAGCTGTTTACCGAGGTCATGGCACGGCATGAGAATGTCTTGTTTTTAAATGGTTATGGTAAAGCTCTTGGGGAGCAATTGTACCCGTTAGGTGATTTGTTTTTAATGCCAAGCTCCTTTGAGCCTTGTGGTATTAGCCAAATGCTTGCGATGCGTGCTGGGCAACCTTGCATTGTGCACAAAGTGGGGGGATTATCTGATACGGTAAAACACAACGAAACCGGCTATTGCTTTGAAGGAGAAACGCTCGCTGAGCAAGGTAGTCAGTTTATTGCGATTTTTGAACTAGCACTCGCTGATCTGGTAGGGGATAGCGAAAAATATCAACAACTCAGGCAGCAAGCTCGTATGCAGCGCTTCGATTGGTCTGACGTTGCACAAAAATACTGCGAACAATTATATAGATAGCGAAAATGTAGATAAAAAAATTTGCGCCGCTGTTTTAAGTATTTATCAATTAGCTCAATTGCTACACAAAAAACTAGGTCAAAGGTATCAAAAGATAGCTTTGGCCTTTCTTTTTTATCATTTTACATTATCTTTTAAGCTATTATTTTGATTCTTAATAGCTTAGGTTGATTTTCTTTATCATCATAAAGGGTTAAAATCTAAAAATTGCTAAACCAAAAGTGTGATCGTTCACTTTGGGTACGAAGGAGTTTTTGTTTGAAGGTTTTTGTGGCCCGCCAAGCCATATTTAATCGTAAAAAACAAGTTGTTGCATACGAATTGTTGTTTCGCGATGGTGTAAAAAATAGCTTTCCAAATATTGCAGATGATGCAGCGACAGCCAGGCTGATAATGAATAATCAACTTAACCTCGGCATGCGATATCTCACTTCGGGAAAGAAAGCGCTAATTAATATTGGTCCAGACTCGTTACGTCAGGAGCTGTGTGAGTTTCTCCCAGCAAATGATGTGATATTGGAGCTATTGGAGACTATTCCACCAACAAAGCAAAATTATGAGCGAATAAGAGGCTTATTTCATAGTAACTTCAGACTTGCCCTCGACGATTTTCAATACTCAAGAGAGTGGGAGCCTTTCTTAAAGCTTGTGCGGCTGATTAAGTTTGACGTGATGGAAAATCCGCTGGACACCATAGTACCAGTGATTGATATGATCAAAGAACGAAAGAACATCAAGCTACTCGCTGAAAAAGTCGAAACCGAAGAAGAGTTCGAGCAAGCTAAAAAGATGGGATTCCAGTTCTTTCAAGGCTACTTCTTTGCAAAACCAAAGATGATTGAGCAAAAAGACATTACTATTAATTATGTGATTGTCATGCTTATTTATGAAGAAGCACTTAAACCAAATATGAGTATTACACGACTAGCCGAATTGTTTGCCCAAGACACAGCGCTTGCGTATAAATTGCTCAGGTTAATCAACTCCGGGGTATTTCCAATTAAGAGTCGGATTGAATCTTTAAAACAAGCCTTGGTATATTTAGGAAACGAGCGTGTTAAAAAGTTTGTAAACTTAATTATGACTGCTCACGTAGCTGAGGGAAAGCCGACAGAATTAACACGCCTTTCTATCGTTCGTTCGCGATTTTGTGAGCTTATCGCACAGCAAATCTCGCCGGGACTTACCAATATGAGTTTTATGACGGGTTTGTTTTCCCTGCTCGATGCTATTCTTGATAGGCCGATGGAGCAGGTTGTAAACAAACTACCTTTTCCTGAGCAGCTCCATGATGCTTTGATAGGCAAACCCAATACGCTATATTATATTTTAAATATCGTCAGAGCCTATGAGTCTGGGAGCTGGTGGACGCTGCAGGATGCGTGCAGTTATCTAAACTACAAAGACGAAAACCTTCCTGATTTTCATGCTGCTGCGATAAACTGGGCTGATATGTATAAAAACCGTGTGTATTGATGAATAGAATTATTGCGATGGATGCGATCCGCGGGTTCGCGCTACTTGGCTTGCTTTCCATGAATATGGTACATATGGCCAATTTTGAGTTGGGCTATGTACCAGCCCAAACAGCCCACTATCTTGATCCGTTCTTCGCAATGGTTAATAGTATTTTCTTTGATGGTCGATTCAGAAGCTTATTTGCAGTGCTATTTGGAGCGGCGTTATGCATTCAGACAGCAAAGTCAGATGGTCATAGCCTTGCAAGGCATCGACTAACATGGCTAATGGTCTTTGGTGTGGTGCACGGTGTGTTGATTTGGCCGGGAGATATTTTATTTAATTATGCGCTTAGCGGTTTCGTTGCACTACGCTTTGTAGATGCGAGCAACAATAAGTTAAATCGCTATGCGATAGGATTTATTTTAGTTCCTTCTATTGCTATTAGTTTATTGCTGTTAATTGATCCAGAGCCACAAATAAATAGAAGTTCAGAAATCTACCTCGAGTTCTTGCAGCAGATACCTGCAAACTACTTGGAACTGCTAACCTTAAATGGACTTTATTTTGTCATTATCAGTTTGCTCATTCCGGTAATTACTTTGTGGTACACCGCAGGGTTAATGCTACTCGGTATGCGCTTATATCGAAGTGGTATGTTTGATTTAGCGCGTACTGAACCCGTTCATAAAATTAATTTGTTTGCCGTTGTAGCTATTATTTTGTCATTTGTCGGCTTTGTTCTTGAGCGTAAACTAGGCGTCGAGTTTTTTGAAGGATTAGATTGGATCCTTGCAGTACCGGTTGCGTTGTTTTACGTCGTTGTAATTAAGGCTGCAATGCGAGGTGCAAAACATCAGCTTTGGAGTCTCCAATGTGTTGGGCGTCTAGCGCTTTCGTTATATCTTCTCCAGTCAATTGTGTTTGTAAGTTATTTTTATTTTATAAACCCAAGCGCTATCAGTACTTGGGATCGTGTGGATTATTTCTCGGCATTTATAATTGCGTCTATAATTCAATTAGCCCTTGCGGTGATATATTGTAAGCTGTTTAAGCAAGGTCCATTTGAAAAGTTATTGAAGGTACTAGTGCTACGAAGAGCCCGTTATGATTAAAAGAGTATTAATTGGGTTAGTGCTATGGATGGTGTGTTTTAGTATTGATGCTAAGCAGTCTTTAAATGTCTTGTTTGTTAACCCTTCTGTGCCTGGGGAGCCATTTTGGCAGCGCGTTCAAGGTATTACAGAAGCGGCAGCGGATCAATTCGATATTAGATTAGATGTGATCTATGGAGAAGGGAATCGAATTATTCAGCTCGCTGAACTTAAAAAATATTTGAGTTATCGTGCCACGCCCGATTACGTCATCCTCATTAATTATCCCGGTGGGGCCGAAGAAAGCCTAAAACTTTTGGAAAAGTATGGGATCAACCATATTACTTTAGAAGAAACGATTTCTGGCCCAGAAAGGCTCGCAATAGGTAACCCAAAAGAACACTATAAGTATTGGCTTGGGGAAGTGCATCACGATAATGACCAGGCTGGTTACGATTTGGCTAAGCAACTATACCAACAGGCTAAAACTAACGGTCATGAGACAATTTATCCTATTGCTATTAATGGTCACTATGGCACAGAGTCAGACATTAGAAGCAACGGTGCAAAGCGATTTTTTGATGAAGTTGGCGTGGTTGTTCAGCAAACTGTATACGCAGGGTGGTCAAAAGAACAAGCATTTGATAAAACAAAAAAGCTATTGGCACGCTATCCAAAAACAAACCTTATTTGGTGTGCGTCAGATTTGATGGCGATGGGGGCTATCACCGCAGCTGCATCAAGCACGTCAAAAATCGTATTTGGAGGGTTTGATTGGTTGTCGGATACTTTTGACCTTATTGAACATAATGAGATGCAAGCATCCGTTGGTGGCCATTTTATGATGGGGGCTTGGGCGTTGATTTCGGTGTACGATCATTATTATGGGCATCCATTTTGGAAGAATCACACCGAGCTTGCTTTCGACCTAAGTTTGATCACTAAGGAAAATCTAGCAGACTATCGCTGGGTAAAGTCAGCGAAAAACTGGCAATCTATTGATTACAAGGCAATGAGTCTCAGAGGAAAACCTAAAGAGCAGTATCATTTTTCTCCTGAGCTATTAAGAAAAAGTTTGCAAAAGTAGAAATGCAGTAGTGTAAAGCGGTTGAAGCGATTACAATACGGGTTTTTACTCAAAGTGGTTGTATCGTGACAGAGCAAAAGCGCCTCAATAAATACATCAGTGAAACTGGATTCTGCAGTCGTCGAGAAGCTGATGACTTAATCGCCTCAGGCCGTGTCAAAGTAAATGGAATTCTGCCAGAAATGGGCACCAAAGTGTCTGATGCCGACACTATCATCATTGATGGTAAGCCTCTGAAGGCAAAGCCAAAGGCCGTATTTATTGCTTATAATAAACCTGTCGGTGTAACTTGTACTACCGAGCGTAAAATCAAAAGTAATATTGTCAGTGCGATTAACTATCCTGAGCGTATTTTCCCAATTGGTCGTTTGGACCGTCCATCCGAAGGGTTAATTTTCTTGACCAACCAAGGCGATATGGTCAATAAGATCCTTCGTGCTGGCAATAACCATGAAAAAGAATATGAGGTTGTGGTCGATAGACCCATTGATGAGCGTTTTGTAAAACGTATGTCCTCAGGTGTTCCAATCCTCGGCACTGTCACAAAGCCTTGTAAAGTCAGTAAAACCGGTGCTAAATCATTTACTATTGTGTTGACCCAAGGCTTAAATCGTCAAATTCGTAGAATGTGTGAATATCTAGGATTTGAAGTAACACATCTTAAACGTATTCGGATCATGAATATTGATCTTACTGGTCTTAGTTCTGGTAAGTGGCGTCATCTTAACGACAACGAAATGCGGGCGATTAATCAAGCCACTGAGTCGTCAAGTAAAACGCAAGAAGCATCAGCTGGTGCTGGTGCGGGAAGGCAGTTTGATAAACCTAGAAAAGAATCGGGTGAAGGTGACAATCCGAAGCAAAACAAACGTTCTTACGGTGATAGAAATAGAAAAGTCGATACCGATAATCGTAATCGAGACGGCTTTGCTGGAAACTCCAAAGCGAGAAATAAGAATAAAACGCCGAGTAACAATACTAGAAGAGAAAATCCTAACGAAGGTAAAAAGCCAGCAAAAAGAGTTAAAGGCACTTTATCTTTAAATAAAAGTGGTAAATGAAATAAAAAATGTTTTGAATGTAAAGCCCCTTGACAGTGTTAAGGGGCTTTTTGTTAGCGGACCTACGTTAGCAATTTAGTCTGCAGGTTGTTTTATACCAAAATAGACACAGTGAAGTACTGGCAAGACGATCAATGTCAGTATGGTCGCAAAACCCAAACCAAACATAATGGTTACTGCCATTGATTGGAAGAACACATCGAATAACAGTGGGATCATGCCTAGTATGGTTGTAATGGCTGCCATAGATACGGGTCTTACACGGCTAACACCTGAGTCAAACACTGCTTGGTAAGGAGATTTACCAGACTCTATCTCAATATTGATTTGGTCCATCAGTACGATACCATTCTTAATCAGCATGCCGGACAGACTTAGTAAACCTAACAGCGCCATAAAGCTAAATGGTGCTTGTAATAGTACCAGGCCTGCCGTTACCCCGATAATTGCGAGTGGCACCGTAGACCAGATAACTAAAGGTTTCTTAACTGAGTTGAAGAGCAACACAGTGATCATAAACATGGCTAAGTAACCGATCGGCAAGGATCCGAAAATAGCTGACTGCGCATCTGTTGAGCTCTCATATTCACCGCCCCATTGCATTTCATAACCTTGAGGAAGTGCTATGGCTTCGACATCAGCTTTCACTCGGGCGAATAATTTAGCCGGAGTTTCGTCTCCGATAACGTCGTGATCCGCCATTACAGTGATAGTGCGTTTACGGTCACGGCGCATTATCAAGCTATCTTCCCAAGTTACACTAAATTTATCAACAATTTGTGAAACTGGGACATAAACATTTAGTACGGGACTAAATATTTGTAAGTCACCAAGATTTTCAACATTGAGCCTTTCATCCTCAGGAGAGCGAGCGATAATCGGTAGTAATTGTGTACCATCTCGATATAAACCTACTTTGTTACCTGATACTGAAGTAAGTAATAGCTGATCTAAATCAGCCTTACTTATCCCTAATCTACGGGCTTTAGACTCATTAAATTGCGGACGGATCAATTTGGTCCTCTGACGCCAGTTATCGCGGATATTAAAAGCGCGATCATCTTGGCTAAAAATATCCTTTGCTTTCTCTGCTAGTTGACGCAGTACAACCGGGTCGGGACCTGAGAAGCGAGCTTCAATTTTCGCATCTGTAGAAGGACCGATTTCCATTCGTTTAATCTTCAGTTTACCATCAAGCTCATGTTTAAGTTCATACTCGCGAAGCTTAGCAATCATTGTTATCACTGCTTCTCGGTCTTTCACACGAACAATGAGTTGACCATAAGCATCGTATTGCTTTTCTGGTGAGTAAGTCAGCATGAACCGAGGCGCACCTTGACCAATAGTTGTGGTTACCTCGCTAACCAATGGATCGTCCAGTAAAAATGATTCGATCTTTTCTACATTCTGCGCTGTGCTTCGAATGTCTGCACCTTGGTAATGCCAATAATCAACATAAAACATCGGTGTATTCGAAGCCGGAAAGAATGACTGTTTAACGGATTTAAAGCCAACTACGGCAGCAACCAAAAGTAAAATCATAGCAATAATGGTAATAGCACGATTTTTAAGACAGAAGGACAGCATCGATTTATAGACTGTAAATATCACTCCTTTGTAAGGGTCGTCCTCTTCTTCGTTGGTATCTGATGACTTTTGTTTAGGTCCTTTAAACATCAAATTGGCAAAAAATGGAGTCAATGTGATAGCCGTGACCCAGCTTAGTAGTAATGAAATTAACAACACCCAAAATAGAGAGCCGGCAAACTCACCACTGGCATCTGAGCTTAATCCAATCGGTGCAAATGCAGTGATCCCAATAATAGTTGCACCAAGAAGCGGCCATTTTGTCTGTTCAACAATGTTAACAGCTGCTTTAATCTTAGATTGACCTCGTTTAATGTTGATTAAAATACCTTCAGTCACAACAATGGCATTATCGACCAACATACCCAATGCAATGATCAAAGCACCCAATGAAATACGTTGTAAATCAATGGCAAATATCTTCATAAAGATAAAGGTACCCAGCACAGTAATAAGCAAAATACCACCGATCAATATGCCACTTTTTACACCCATAAAGATAAGCAGAACGATAATTACTATGGCAACGGCCTCTAAAAGACTGATGATAAAACCGTCAACTGAGGTCTCAACTTCTGTAGGCTGATTGTAAACTGTGTTGACCTTAATGCCATACGGACGTTGATATTCTAGTTGCTGTAGATGATGCTCAATTTCTTTACCTACCTCAACGACGTTGACGCCAGAGGTAAAGGATACGCCAACCAACAGTGCGCGCTGCTGAGCAAAGCGAGTAATATGGCTAGGTACTTCAGCATATTCACGTGTTACCTTGGCGACATCACCCAAATAAATAAGCTCTTTGGCACCAGGTTTTGAGATTAGTAATCCCTCAAGTTCTGAGACATCCGTAAATTCCCCGGTGGGGTGAAGACGAATAGATTCATCGCCAACACGAATTTTTCCCGCGTTAGAAACAGTATTTTGTGCTTGAAGAAGCGAAAAGATGTGGCTGGGTGGAATGCCTAGTTGCGATAATTTCTGTGTGGATATTTCAACTATTACTTGCGCTTGTTGCTCACCCGCTACCGTAACTTTACTGACACCTTCAACAAGCACTAACTCACGCTTTAAGAAGTCAACATAGTCTTTTAACTCGTCATACGAATAACCTTCTCCAGTGATAGCATACAGCTCACCATACACATCCGCAAAATCATCAATAACACTTGGAGACATAACACCTGGGGGTAATTTAGGTGCTAAATCATTGACTTTACGGCGAAGCTCATCCCATATCTGCTGTAAGTCTTTCTTACGGTACTTACTCTTCATTTCAACGGTGATCTGTGACTTTCCCGGGGAAGAAATGGAGGTAACGTAGTCGACATAGGGTAAAGATTGGATTGCATTTTCAATCGGAAAGGTGACTTCCTCTTCCACTTGCTGTGGTGAGGCACCCGGGTACATGGTCACGACCATGGCTTTTTTTAATGTGAACTCAGGATCTTCTAACTGGCCTAAACCCAAATAGGATACCGCTCCTGCAATAAGTAGGAGTAAGGCAAACATCCAGCTGATAACCTTATTTTCAATTGACCATTTGGCTAAACTCATATCACAGACCTCTTTCTTTAGTCCAAGGTCTCACTTTTGCGCCTTCTTGTAGATAATGTACACCGGCAGCTACAATTTCTTCACCGGGTTCAAGGCCCGACAACACCTCGATACCAGAGTGATTAAGTTCGCCAACGGTAACTTGGCGTTTAGTGACGGTTTGTTTGTCACTTTGATATACCCAAACGTAACTATTACTATTAGCACTTTGCTCTTTATCTGAGAAAACAGCTTGATTGGGCACTATGATTGCTGTGTTTTCACTGTTAGTAATTTTACTTGGGTCAACATACACATGGCCCGTCATACCTGCAAATAGATTGAAATCTTCAGGAATTGGAAGGCTAAATACGACTTTGTAGGTTAAGGTTGCAGGATCTGCTTGCGTATCCCATTCTTTGATGGTGAGAGGATAAGATTTACTTGGGTAGCCATCAAAAACAACCGTCGGCTTATAATCTGAATCTTTATCCACGCGAGCCACAATTCGTTCAGGCACTTGAATAATTACATCCATCATATCGCGTGTTTCAAGGCGCAAGATGTTTTGTTTTGCAACCACGTTTTCATAATTTTTCACAAATACCTTAGCGACAGTGCCGCTAAATGGCGCTCTTAGTTCGCTATATTCAAGGTTCGTTTTAGCAATTTTAAAAGCAGACTCGGCAACCTGTTTGTCTGCATTAGCTTTATCAAACTCAGCTTTAGTGGCGATGCCTTTTTCGAACAATGGCTTGATTCTAGATAACTGCGATTTAGCGAGCTCAAATTGGGCTTTACGTTGTTCATATTGTAGATTGAAATCTTCGGGGTCAAGCTTTGCCAAGAGTTGTCCTTTTTGCACATCCTGTCCTGCAAGAACTGGAAACTCGATGAGTTCGCCATTCACACGAAAGGCAAGATAGGAGCCTTGATTTGCCACCACTTCAGCTGGGAAACTGCGGAGTGTGCTGCTATTTGGATCCGAAACCTTGTGAATCTTAACCGGTCGGTTAGGGGCTTCTGTTGGGGCTTGTTCTGCTTGCTCTTGGCAACCTATTAGTAAAGTAGCCAACACAATTCCAGAAAACATTCTTAACATATTGTTCTCCATGACAACGTCAGTTTTAATGCGTGCAGAATAATGGAATTACATATAAAATAAAAATTATAAATCATTCTATACTGCATAAGATTTATTTATGAAGATTTCGGACTTAGCGGCGTTTTGTACCGTTGTTGAGGCATCTAGCCTTACTGAAGCAGCAAACAAGCTTCATAAGACGCAGCCTGCGGTCTCTCAATCAATTAAAAGATTAGAACAATCTTTGGGGTTTGCCCTTTTTGAACGTGAGAAATATCGCAATGTGTTAACGGATCAGGGCCGTCGTTTTTACTTCGAAGCCGAAAAATTACTGAATCATCATAGAGATCTGTCATTACTCGCGACTGAATTTGCGGCGGGCAACGAGCCAAGGTTTAACATCTGTTACGAACCACTCGTATATCAGAATCAAATTGATCAAGTTTTGGGCAATGCTTTTGTCAAATTCCCAGCAACGGAAATGAATATTTCTAGTGGTAAGCGTTTTTTCGCGCTAGAGCAGGTAACTCAAGGTTTAGCCAATTTAGGGATCGGCCCGTGGTTCGACTTATTTCACTCTACTGGGGATTTAGAGTCTATGGCGATTGGCCGCGTAAAGCTAGGTTTAGTGTCGTTGACAGATTACATGCCGTCCGAACTTAGTTTTGCAGAACTTGCTCAGTACCCTTCTCTTGCAATGAAAGAGAGCAAGTTTAATTTTGATAGTGAACGCCTAGCATACCGCAACAGCAATAACGTCATGAAACTAGATGATACGCTGGCCATAAAGCGCTATTTGTTGCAGGGGATGGGCTATGCGTTGATTGGTCTAGACCTATGCCGAGAAGAGATCGAGTCCGGAATTTTACAGCGAGTTAGGGTAGTCGATAGAAATGATGAGTTTGAAGCTGAAATTCACGCGTTTCGGTTACATATTTCTCATCATGGACCCGTTGCGCGATATTTCTGGGACAAACTAAAAGAGTTAAATATTCAATATGAAAAGCAGCGAGCAGCAAGAATTAGCTGAAAAAATTTTTACCGTGATTGGCGGCATTCCATTTGGAAAAGTGGCTTCATATGGACAAGTCGCGAGATTGGCTGGCTTTCCTAAACATGCCAGAAAGGTAGGTCAATTGCTAAAGAATCTACCACACTGCTCAACGTTACCATGGTATAGAGTAGTAAATAGCCAGCGGCGTCTTTCATTTCCTCAAGATAGTATTAAATTTTTGGAGCAAAAGTCACGTTTACAAGCTGAGGGCGTTGTGTTTTCAAAGAATCACGTGATAGCTAAATGCTGTGTTTGGGAGTAATTATAATTTTGGCGTGAATTGATCCAGATAAATAGCGTAGTCGTAATTATCGTTAGTTTTTGAGTATTTGAACGGGAATTATGAAACTAGCTTTATTTCCATTGCCAATATTCTTGCTCCCAGGCGGGTTCACTCGGCTGCGGATTTTCGAGCAGCGCTACTTATATATGATAAAAGAGGCTGCTAAAACAGAGCAAGGATTTGTGTTATGCCCATACGTAGACGACATGCCATATAATGTGCCCAGTGAGGGAGTGCACGTAAAAATTGTTGATTTCTCACAGGAAGACGATGGTCAGTTGCTCATTGACGTTGAGGCAGTATCACGTGTCTCGATAAATGGTGTAGAAGTTGACTCGCAATCTCTACGTTACGGAAAGTGCGAGATCATTGACGGCCCGCCATGGCAATGTAGTGAAGCGGCGTATAATTTAATTGACGACTCGCTTGTCGATAAGCTTCACAGTGTTTTTATAGCAAATCCTGTTCTTGATGATTTATATCGTGAGAAACACTTTACACAACCGCTATGGGTTGTTTATCGGTGGCTAGAAATCTTACCTATCTCTATGTCTCAAAAACTGAAAATAAAACAAGCACAAACATTTGAACAGGTGGCAGATTTCTTACATACTGTTTTAGATGAAAAATAGTGATCTGTTCCAACTTGACCTACGTATCAAGGCTTATAATTATAAATTGGAAGGTGAGCTATGTTAGGCCAACAGCAATCTACAGATTGCAACGTTCAGTCAGGAACTCGCAAAGCAGTGCAAGAAACTCCATCTCAAGCGTTATCAGACGCCTTGGTTAAGGTTGCAGAAAAACGAGATCGCAAAGCCTTTGCATTCTTGTTCGAGTACTTTGCGCCAAAAATTAGGCGCTTTGGCGTAAAACAATTTGGTAACGACGCCCAAGCGATGGAACTCGTGCAAGACACGATGACGTCAGTATGGCGTAAAGCCCACCTATATCATCATGATAAAGGTGCAGCCACAACGTGGATCTATACTGTAATGCGTAACGCGTCATTCGATGCTTTGCGTAAGATGAAAAGTAATAAAGAAGAACACATCAGTGAAGATATATGGCCGATAATTCAACACTCTCAGGCTGACGATGACGGTTTTCAAGATCACTTGCAAACGGCGCAAATCCAGAAATATATTAATAAGTTGCCGCCAGCACAACGAGACATAGTAAAAGGCGTGTATTTTCAAGAAATGTCTCAAGAGCAATTGGCTGAGCATCTTAATATACCTGTAGGGACAGTGAAATCACGTTTACGTCTCGCTTTACAAAAACTTCGCGCAGAAATGGGAGATCAAGCATGATTAAGCATCACCCGAACGACTCATTATTAAGCCAATTTGTTGAAGGCAATTTGCCCGCAAGCATCAGTGTTGCAATTGCAGCTCATGTCGAAATGTGTCCTTGTTGCCGGAAAAAAACTCAACAACTTGAAGCGCAAGAAGCGAGTATTCAGCTTGGAGGAAAAAGCGACTCTACATTAAGCTGCGATTTTGAAGCAATTATGCAAGCTATAACTGTGGATAATGAAATCGACGAAGTTAAAGAATATATTCAGCCAACATTTCACTATCAAGGTAGAGATGTTCAGTTACCTCGTGCTATTGCGAATATCGACCGCACCAAATTTTCAGGTGTAGGCAAAATTGCCCGCTCTCGGTTATTGTTAGAAGACGGGGACCTACGTTCGAGCCTTCTCCAAATTGGCGCTGAAGGTGACATCCCTGAGCATACCCATACAGGCTTTGAGATTACCTTGCTACTTGACGGCGATTTTGCGGATGAAGCGGGGGAATATGTACCGGGCGACTTTATTTGGCAAGATGGTAAACACAACCATTCTCCGCGGACGAAAGATGGGTGCTTGTGCTTTACTGTAGTGAGTAGTGCACTACACTTTAACAAAGGCTTAAGCAAATTGTTAAACCCAATTGGTAAGTTAATTTATTAAAGGAATAGTTGCGAAATGAAGTTTTCATCACCAATAAAAATTGGTATTAGCGCTTGTTTGGCCGGAGACAAAGTTCGCTTTGACTCTGGTCATAAGCGTTCAAACTTTTGTATGGATGAGTTCGCTGAACATGTCGAATACACGCGCTTTTGCCCAGAAGTCGCGATAGGCATGCCAATTCCACGACCAACCATCAGGCAGATCCGTGTCGGGGACATTATTAAAGTTAGCCGTCCCGATGGTAAAGAAGACGTAGCACCAAAGCTCAAAGAATTTGGTGAAAAGGTTGCGACGTCTCAAACACAAAGCCTTTCCGGGTTTATATTTTGCGCTAAAAGCCCAAGCTGCGGAATGGAGCGTGTCAAGGTATATAACGAGGCTGGAACAGGAAATACATCCGAAGGGATTGGTATTTTTGCTGAGCAGATCATGAAACACAATCCGCTTTTACCCTGTGAGGAAAATGGCAGGCTTAACGACATGCACCTCAGAGAAAACTTCGTGATGCGGGTTTTCGTCTATAAAAGTTGGCAGGAATTGACCCAATCTGAAAGTATTGGCTTACATGAATTAACGAATTTTCATGCTAAACATAAGTATCTGCTGATGAGCCATAACTACCAAGCTTACAAAGACTTAGGCCGTTTACTTGGCGATGGCAAGCAATTTGATAGAGAGGTACTGAAACACAAGTATATAAGCGGTTTAATGTCTGCTCTGAGCAAGCCCGCCAATCGTAAAAACCAAGCAAACACGCTAACGCATCTGCAGGGGTACTTCAAGAACGAGCTTTCAAGCATCGAAAAGCAGGAAATGTGTGGTGCAATAGAGCAGTATCGCAAAGGTATCGTACCTTTGTATGTGCCGTTGACCTTGCTCAAACATCACCTTACTGTGCACCCCAAAGAATATCTGCAAAGCCAAGTGTACTTTGACCCATACCCCAATGAACTGCGCTTAAGATTCGGAATTTAATAATGAAAACAGCTTTTTGGTTTCGCCGTGATCTCAGGGTTTACGGCAACGAGGCTTTGATTGAAGCCGTGAATGAGGGCGCACGTGATGCGCTTTTTTTTTATTGCAAATCTCAGTGGCAATCACACAGGGTTGCAAGTATTCAGCTCGACCTACTTGAGCGCAGGCTGCTTGAACTTGGCAATCAGCTTAGCGAATTTGGCATTACTTTACATATAATTGAAGCCACTACTTTTGCTGAGCTACCGGAGCAGCTACAAACGGTTTGTGACGATAACGGCATTGATTGCTTGTATGCAAATAAAGAGTACGAAGTAAATGAAGTGGCGCGCGACGAAGCGTGTGCAACTGTGATTACGTTGAAGTTATTCGACGGTGATCTCGTTGCCAAACCTGGCTCTGTGCTTACAGGGTCTGGTGAGATGTTCAAGGTGTTTACTCCATTTAAAAAAGCATGGTTAAAACTTTTCGTGGGGCAGCAATTTCACTTCCCTAGCTGGCCATTGGACAAACAACACGATGCAAATTTCAAAAAGCCGGCTTTCTTCCAAATAACCAATGAGTCAGAAAAATGGCCAGCCGATGATAATGCTATTGTGACGATAGTAAATCGCTTTATTAAGAACAAGCTAGCAGACTACCAAGATGACCGTGATTTTCCAGCAATCAAAGGAACCTCGGGACTTAGCCCCTATTTGGCATTAGGCATTATATCGCCCAAGCAGCTCATCGCGCAGATCCAACTTCACTACCCTGAAGTGCTTGAAAACCCAAGTAAGCCAGAGTTTTGTTGGGTAAACGAACTCATCTGGCGTGAGTTTTATCGTCATCTCATTGTCGCTTATCCGCGTTTATGCAAGGGCTTCAATTTCAATGATAAATACAACGCGATTAGATGGCGGGACGATAATCAGGCATTTGAGCTTTGGTGCAATGGTCAGACCGGCTACCCAATCGTCGATGCAGCAATGCGTCAGCTCAATAAAACCGGCTGGATGCACAATCGACTACGCATGATTGTTGCTAGTTTTTTAACTAAACATCTGCTCATCGATTGGCGTGAAGGCGAAGCCTATTTTATGTCTAAATTAATAGATGGTGACCTTGCCAGTAATAATGGTGGCTGGCAGTGGGCTGCGAGCACAGGTTGTGACGCACAGCCTTATTTTCGTATTTTTAATCCCATCACGCAGAGCGAAAAGTTTGATCCCGATGGTTCCTTTATCCGTACATATGTGCCTGAATTGAAAAATGTTCCAGCGAAGCATATACACTTTCCTCATGACTATCTAGCTGCATTTGGCGGAAACGACGATTATGCAGAACCGCTGGTTGAACATAAAGAGGCAAGGGCGAGAGCACTTGACGCATTTAAGGTTTAAATAGGTATGGATCACAGAACGCAGCGATTCGCGGCAATTTATAATGAAATAGACAGGCACAGCCTTGGTAAATTGGCTTCAATCTACACCGAGGACATCAGCTTTGTAGACCCTTTTCATAAAATTCAAGGGCTTGACGCGCTAACAAGCTATTTTCAGGGGTTATATGAGAACGTCTCCGATATAGAGTTTCTTGTTACCAACAGTTATGAAGTTGATGACATTAGCTTCATTTACTGGACTATGACATACCAACACCGCAAGCTAAATGGTGGCAAGGATATCAAAGTCGATGGTCATAGTCGTCTGAATTTTATCGGTGACAAAGTGTCGCAGCATCGGGATTATTTCGACAGTGCGCAAATGCTATATCGCCAAATTCCCCTGCTTGGGGGGGTTATTCGGCTTTTAGACAAAAGGATCACGGCATGAGTAATATTTTAATTACCGGCGCAACATCAGGTATAGGCAAAGGCCTTGCTGAATACTATGCGAAGCAGTCTCATCATGTAACTGTCTGTGGTCGCAATACGGAAGTTTTAAATGAATTAGAAAATACCGTAGGGACGAAGGGCAGGGCATTTGATCTAACAAATCGCGATGAGTTGGAGCACAACCTTGAAGACATTGACGGCTTGGATCTAGTGATCCTCAACGCAGGTGGTTGCGAGTATATTGATAATCCTAATCAATTCGACGGCCATTTGTTCGAACGAGTAATGAATATCAACGTCATCTCAATTGGACACTGCCTAGACGTATTACTCCCAAAAATGAAAGTTGGCGGGCAACTTTGTATCGTAAGTTCCAGTAGTGCCTTTTTACCTTTACCTCGTGCTGAAGCGTATGGCGCGTCAAAAGCGGCTGTGAGTTATTTAGCCCGCACTCTGACCGCGACATTAAAAAAAATAGACGTAACCTTAGTTCATCCGGGCTTTGTAGAAACGCCACTAACCGACAAAAACGATTTTCCGATGCCATTTATTGTAAGCGTCGATGACGCCGTTGACTACATCAGTAAAGGAATAGAGAAACGCAAAAAAGAAATACATTTTCCGAAAAGATTTACCCTATTTTTAAAATTTTTCAGGTTACTACCATTTTCGCTGTGGTTACCTCTCGCAAAAAGGATAGCTCGTGGCTAAGATTGCAATAATTGGAAGCGGTATTTCAGGTATGACTGCAGCATACCTTTTAAGTCGTCAACATGACGTAAAAGTGTTTGAAAAAAATGATTATATTGGCGGTCATACGGCAACTATTGATGTTGAACACCAAGGCGAAAAACTCGCGATTGATACTGGCTTTATCGTATTTAACGACAGAACCTATCCAAAATTTGAAAAACTACTGGCTGAGATCGGTATTAGTCGTCAAGAAACTGAAATGAGCTTTAGCGTTCACAACAGTCAATCCAAATTTGAGTACAATGGCCACTCACTCCGCACATTATTTGCGCAAAAGCGTAACCTATTGAGACCAACTTTCTGGCGATTGCTAAAGGATATTGTACGTTTTAATGGTCTCTGTAAGTCACTGTATGAAAAAGACGATTATGAAGGTGTTGAAACGCTCGGCAAACTTCTAGAGAAGCACCACTTTAATGAATTTTTTAAATTGCATTACATCTTGCCTATGGGTGCCGCGATTTGGTCAACTAGTATCAAAGAAATGCTCGACTTTGAAGCTAAGTTCTTTGTCCAGTTTTTCTTCAACCATGGGCTCTTGGACATCACCAATCGCCCTCAATGGTATGTTATCCCAGGTGGTTCCAGGGAATACATTCAACCATTGGTGGCAGAATTTAAAGACAATATTGTGCTTAATGCTGACATCGAAACAGTGGTTCGTGATGAGGCTGGTGTGACCATCATCTTCAAAGATGGTAGTAATGAGTACTTCGATAAAGTCGTCTTTGCGTGTCATAGCGATCAGGCTTTAGCATTACTAAATACCCCATCGAGTGATGAACAAGCGATACTTGGTGCCATCCCTTATACTGCAAACTCTGTAGTGCTACACACTGACACTCGGTTATTGCCAAAACGTCCGCTGGCGTGGGCCAGTTGGAACTATTTATTAAACGAAGCGACGGACAGAGCCGCTGTTGTCACCTATCAAATGAACATACTGCAAGGGTTTGACGCTAAACATCAATACTGCGTCACGTTAAATCATGATGAAGGGATAGCTGAAGACAAAGTGATCCGCCGTTTTGTTTATCATCATCCGGTTTTCAATACCACCAGCATTGCGGCTCAAAAACGTAAAGCTGATATTGATGGTAAACACCATAGTTATTTTTGTGGTGCATACTGGTTCAACGGTTTTCATGAAGATGGTGTGAGAAGTGCAGTAGATGTGGCTGAGCAATTGGGTATCTCATTTTGAATAGTGCAATACTGGTGGGCAAAGTCAGGCATCGGCGGTTTGCCCATGCCAATCACGTATTTTCCTATCCCATGTATATGATGTGGCTAGATTTAAGTGAAATTGACGCACTCAATAGCGTTTCACCAAAGTTTGGTACATCTGGTTTAAAACTGCTTAAGTTTAACCAAGCTGACTATATTATCACAGAAGGGGAAAGCTTAGTTGAGCGCGCACGTGCCAAGTCAAATGCACTAGGAAAGCCCGTTTCTTCACAAATAAAAGTATATTTAATGGCGCAAATACGCTGTTTAGGCTTTTATTTCAGTCCAGTTAATTTCTACTTTTTTGAAGACGAAAAGGGCTCTGGTTTTAGTCATATGCTTGCCGAGGTAAGTAACACGCCTTGGAATGAGCGTCATTTTTATTTAGTTGAATTAAATAAAGATGTGAACTTTAAAAAAGAATTTCACGTATCACCTTTTATGAATTTGGATATGCACTACCATTGGAAAGTGAAGCCACCTGGTAGCAAGACACTAATTCATATTGAAAATAGAAAAGGTGACGAGTTGCTATTTGATGCCACGATGACGCTCAAAAAGCAGGAACTCAATGAAGCAAATATTAATCAATTGCTCAAGCGGTTTCCTGCAATGACATGGAGCATAGCTAAAGGTATTTATTGGCAAGCGTTGAAGTTGTTCTTAAAAAAAGTGCCTTTTGTTGGGCATCCCGGAAGAGTATAAGATGGAAAATACCACGATAATATCCTCATCAATTTCGCTTTCTACGTTTGATAGATTGTATAAAAAACTCGTCTTTGGCGCGTTGAATACTTTAGAAACCGGAAAAGTGGTACTTGTCGAAGGCGACCAAAAATACTGTTTTGGTGACCCAGAAACAAGCCTAAGCGTTGATATTCATGTTCATTCAGCGCAAATGTATAAGCTATTTGCACTTGGCGGCAGTGTTGGAGCGGGGGAATCTTACATTCTTGGTCACTGGAGTTGTTCAGATTTAACCAAACTGATTGAGATCTTCGTCCTAAACCAAGCTCAGCTGGATGCCTTTGAAAATAAGTTTGCATTTTTCTCCGGCATTGTGAATAAGATAAAGCATCTTAAAAACAAAAACTCAAAACAAGGATCAAAGCGTAACATTGTCGCCCACTACGACCTTGGTAACGACCTATATGAATCGTTTTTAAGTGAAGAAATGCTTTATTCTAGTGCAGTGTATCCCTCAAAGGAGGCATCGCTTGAAGAAGCGCAGCAACATAAGTTAGCAGCAATCTGTGAGCGGTTGGATCTTCAGTCAACTGACAAAGTTGTTGAAATTGGCACAGGGTGGGGGGCATTTGCGGTTTATGCTGCGAAAAACTACGGCTGCCATATAACCACGACAACTATTTCAGAAGAGCAGCATGCGTACGTAAAAGCATTGGTTGAAAAAGAAGGGTTGCAGCAGTACATCACGCTACTAAAAAAAGATTATCGCGAATTGGACGGCCAGTATGACAAGCTGGTATCAATTGAAATGATTGAAGCAGTTGGACACGCGTATTTATCGGGCTTTTTTGCTAAATGTAACGGCTTATTAAAGCCTACAGGCGCAATGCTTATTCAAGCTATTACTATAGCTTGTCAACGTTATCAGCACTACCTTAAGCAATCGGATTTCATTCAGCAGTACATTTTCCCCGGCGGTTGTCTTCCTTCCGTGAGTGAAATGAGTAAACAAATCGTAAATTCCACAGATATGGTTGTCCACGAACTCCATGATATCGGTCTGCACTACGCCAGAACGCTATACGATTGGCGTGTTCGGTTTGAAAAAGCATGGCCTTCACTTGATGGTAAACGTTTCGATGAGCGATTTTATCGCCTTTGGCAATTTTATTTATGCTACTGCGAAGGGGCGTTTAAACAAAGAGCAACCAGTGCAGTACATTTAGTCGCCAGAAAACCAAGATATCAGTCACATGTCTGTACTCAAACATTGGATTACTAACGCACTACTCTTCCAAAGTATTTGGTTTGCTGCATTATTTTTTCGAGCAGACGCGCTTTGGTTGATGTTGGTTGGCTGTCTCGTCATGCTCGCAGGGCACCAAAATAAACGGCTCAACTTGGTGCTTGCGCTCGTAGGCTCTGCCATAGGAGTGGGCATTGAACTGATTGCGGTCAAAACCCAGCTTATCAATTATCAAGGTAGTGAATTAGTTCCGCTTTGGCTTTGGGTTTTGTGGATTGCATTGGTACTGACAATAAATAATGCACTTTCCAAACTATTAGCTCTCAAGGCGCCGATATTATTCGTGATATTTTTGGTTTGCGCGCCACCAAGCTATCTTGGAGCAGCTAACTTTGGCGTCATTTCTATATCAATGCCTTGGTACGTTTTTTGGCCAGTTTTTGGCGCGCTGTGGAGTGTGGGATTCTACTTGATAGTGAGTTTTAATCGCATTTTATGGGGTACAAAGCTTGCGCAGTTGCCAGCAAATTGATAGCGTTTGATTACAAACCCACAGGATTCGAGGCGAAACGCAATAAAATAATAAATATTTCGGCGAATTTCGCAATTTGGGGGTTGCACATAAACGCAAAATGCATAAACATAGGTTTTGCTTAGGCAAATTATAAAGTTATAGGAATCTAATAATGAATAAAGCTCAACTAGTTGAAAAGATGGCGGCAGACGCAGAGATTTCAAAAGCAGCGGCAACTCGTGCTTTAGAAGCGTTTACTGGCGCAGTAACTAACACACTAAAAGATGGCGGTTCTGTTGCTTTAGTTGGTTTTGGCACATTCACAGTAAAAGAGCGCGCTGCGCGTACTGGTCGTAACCCACAAACTGGCGCTGAAATCCAAATCCCAGCTGCGAACATTCCTTCGTTCAAAGCAGGTAAAGGCCTAAAAGACCAAGTAAATCCTTAATCCACTCGCTGGACGAGAAAAACCTCCCAAGTCGGAGGTTTTTTTATGCCTATCATATTCATTATAATTGATACCCCTATCTTGAATTTGCTACCATCGCCCCAATCTACAGTTTTTATCTAATAAGTTGTTTAGTCAGTTTTCATGAAGCGTTCTAACCTTTTCGCCGTTATGTCATTACTCATGTTATCATGGGTAGCTGCTGCGTGCGCGACAGGGACGCCTGATGATAACTTATCCCATACTTCTGATACTCATATAACGAGCTTCGAAAACATCGCTCATAAGGGCCTCGCTGACTTCAATCAGTTACCAAGTAAACCTCGTCCTGCGACCCCAATTAAGCTCAGTGGTGAAACTACGCATCACGAAAAGGGCTTATTGCCGGAACGCGAGCGTACTAGCCACCCTAGTTATTTTCTACATCCTAAACAACAAGCCGAGTATGCGCTTGTATTTGAACTCGCAGCAGAAAAATATGTACCGGCCTCTGTCTATGACACCAATAGACCTAAGCCCATGCCTTGGTATATGTGTGATACTCGGCCAAATAATGGCTTTATCGATAACTGTAAACCGGCAAACCTAACCTTCAAAGGCAGCCTAAGCTTCGCCTCTTAATCATTATCTACTACCAATAAAGCACCCAAATAGTAGTTTTTGATACCCACTCTAACGTCTGTATAACCACTATTCGTTAGCAAAAA
Source organism: Pseudoalteromonas sp. A757 (assembly GCF_004103285.1). Lineage (NCBI taxonomy): Bacteria > Pseudomonadati > Pseudomonadota > Gammaproteobacteria > Alteromonadales > Pseudoalteromonadaceae > Pseudoalteromonas > Pseudoalteromonas sp. A757. The sequence continues at coordinate 25,022 of NZ_QNQN01000065.1, read as the reverse complement.
GGTATCGCTCAGATAGATAATGAGAAAAATATGAAAGATATAAATTCACCAGCGAGGATATCAACCTCTCGTGGTACCGCAGCGCGTGCAAAACGCTTTTTCACAGCGCTTATTGTGTTCCTGTTGATCCTTTGTGCACTACCAAACTTGTATCCCAATAAGAATTTGATTCAAATTCAAGCAAGTAGTAACGAGGTTGTGGCGCTGTCGCTGCCTGAGCTTAAATCTCAGCTAGAAGGAGAGGGATTCAAAGTCAAGCAAATCGAGTCTCATCAAGGTGGCTATTTAGTTGAACTTGAAAACCGCACGCTAACCGCTGAGGCGCGTGCGTATATGGCAGAGTCTCACTCTAAGCTAAGTGTTAAGGTAATTAGTGCTTCAACGATGCCACAGTGGTTAGAAAGTACTGGACTCAAACCTATCAAGCTCGGACTCGACTTGGACGGCGGCGTCTTGTTCGTACTCAAGGTTGACACAGAACAAGCGGCCGAAAATAAATTGCAGTCACTCGCAGATGAGGCCAATAGCTTACGGATCAAAAATCGTTACCGGAACCTATCTATTCCTCAAGTTATCAGTGGTGAGCAGGTTGAGGTCATCGCAAAAGCGCAAGGACAAAACGAACTAGTTGCGCTTACGGCGACACTGCGCGATCTTTATCCACAGTTTACCAGTACAACTCATAAACAGGGCACTTTAACGAAAGTTAACTTCCGCTTTGCAGAAACGAAAAAAGTAGAGTTCGATAAGCAGTTAATGACCCAAGCGCTGTCTACTTTACGTTCACGTATTGAGGAGCTCGGGATCACAGAAGCGGTTACTCAACGTCAAGGCACTAATTATATACGAATTGAATTGCCTGGCGTGCAAGACCCGGAACAAGCCAAGCGTATTATCGGAGCAACAGCAAAGCTTTCATTTCATGCATTACAGGAAGTGGGAGGTCAAAAATTAAAGGATAAATCTGGCGCTTTGGTTTCTATCGACCCAGTTGCTATTTTTGGCGGTGATGAAATTGAGTCTGCAACAGCAGGAAGAGACGAATATGGAAAGCCTTTAGTGCAGCTATTCTTATCCTCTCAAGGTGGTGAAAAGATAAATCGATTTTCTAGAAACAATGTTGGTAAACCAATGGCCACTGTATTCAGTGAATATTACGCGGATACGAAAGGAGAGATTAAGCGCAACACAGAAGTGATTTCAGTCGCCACTATTCAACAAGTATTAAATACTCGATTTAGTATTACCAATATGCAGTCAATGGAACACGCGCAGGAGTTAGCATTATTGTTGCGGGCGGGTTCTCTTGACGCACCAATCACCATAGTTAAAGAGCAAACCATTGGTCCTTCATTAGGTGAAAAAAATATTGAAAGTGGCTTTAAAGCATTGGCATTAGGGTTAAGCCTAACTTTACTGTTTATGGCAGTGTGGTATCGCAAGCTAGGCGCAGTAGCCATTACCTCATTATTGGTAAACCTAGTCTGCCTGATTGGATTAATGTCGCTGCTTCCTGGTGTTGTGCTTACCTTACCTGGCATTGCGGGCCTAGTTTTGACTATTGGTATGGCCGTAGACACCAATGTGATTATTTTCGAGCGAGTTCGCGAATTAAGGCGTAAAGGCATTGGGATGGTTACTGCATTAAAGCAAGGTTATCAACAAGCCATGTCGAGTATTATCGATGCTAACTTAACCACGATGATAACCGCTCTGATCCTGCTTGGTATCGGTTATGGACCAGTAAAAGGGTTCGCGATCACTTTGGCGCTGGGCATAGTAACCAGTATTTTCGCCGGTGTGGTTGTCTCCGGTATGTTATCAGAATCTCTTTATTCAAAATCACGTAAAGGCGTAAAGTAAAATGACAAGTAAAACGCAAAAGGCAAGATTCGTCGGGCTAATTTCAGGGTTGTTACTTGTCCTTGCAAGTCTCATAGCCATCACCCAAAAAGGCATTATATTAGGCCAAGACTTTACCGGCGGTTACGTTACGGTTATCGACTTACCCAAGCAAAAGAGCCAAACAGAAATGCAAAACAAGCTAGCTGAGCTTGGTGTTCAAAATGCGCGAATCTCTCTACAAAACGATGGTAGCTGGCGAGTTTTCCAAACCCCTCAGTCCACCGATGAAACACACGTCAAACAGTGGATAGAAGGACTTGAAACACAATGGCAAGCAAGCGTATTAGATGCCAGTTATCTTGGTGCGCAGGTGGGTAATGAGTTAATCGAACAAGGTGGCCTTGCAGGCATATTCGCATTACTTAGTGTATTGATTTACTTGGCGTTTAGATTTGAGTGGCGCTTGGCCGTCTCCGCAAGTATCGCGCTTTTCCATGATGTGATTGTAACGCTTGGCTTGTTTGCAATAACGCAAGTAGAGTTTGACTTAACTGTGCTTGCAGCGCTGCTAGCGATTATTGGTTATTCACTCAACGATTCGATTGTCATTGGTGATAGGGTTAGGGAGTTGCTGTTTGAAGAGCAGTGGAAGACCAGTCCCGTAGGCAAGACCATAGACCAAGCGATAAAGGACTCAATGAGCCGCACGTTGATCACCTCTTTGACAACGCTTACTACTGTGTTAGCGATATGGTCGCTAGGCGGTGCTGGGCTTAATAGCTTTGCCATGGCGTTATGTTGCGGCATTCTCATTGGAACTCTGTCTTCTTTGGCTGTCAGTGCAACTTTGCCACAGTTTCTAGGGTTGTCGTTTAATAACTACCTGAAAGAAGAATCTGAGGCAGCAAAACGGCAGCTCGCTGAGCCATAAGTTTTAGATACAATTTAGGTTAAAAAAGTAGCAATTGCTCTTTTTTAACCTTATCGTACTGATGTATAATTCGCACTTCGAAAGGAGCCGGATAAGGATTAATGTCAAAATATAGTTATCAAACTCGGTGCGGGAAAGTAACCCTCTGGACCGAGCAAAATATCCTCTTTGCCTGTTTCGAAGGAAACATTAATGAGTCTATGATCCATTATTTTTCTAGGGCGCTAGAGCAATGTCGAGCTGAGATCCACGCCTCGACATGGGGTTACGTGAGTTATTCAGAAAAGGCCATAGCTGCGACACCAGAAGCCTATAAGTTACTGGTAAACACAGCAAAGCGCTGTTTGCAGTTGGGCTGTGTTAGTGCTGCGTATGTGTTGAAGTCGGCAATTGCGAAAAGCCAGATTGAAAAAATGCGCAAAGAAATAGGTATGCCAGAGCCATTAGATCAAGTTTTATTTGCTGATGTAGGCGCTGCCATTGAGTTTGTAAAAAGTACTTTAGCTACACCTGAAAAGTTGTCGGTATAAGACATCCTAATTTTATATATAAGTGACGTTACCTACTGGGACGAGCATTTATAATCAGTTTGATTGCGCCTTCACTGTCAAGGCTTCATTAGGCCGCATCTCGCAACGCGCGATGATGCGGTTGTTTTTATCTTGTTCTTGTCTAAGCAACATACCTTCGTTATTTTTTGTCCACCACACAAACCCATCACCTTGATATTTTGCCCCGCTGGCTGAACGAGCAACCTTCAATTTAACCACTTGTTCGTTAAAATGGACAATTGCCTCATTTCTATCGTTGTAGTCAACCTTTATCACCGAATTATTATCGCATTGGTAGCGACTAAGTGTTTCACTCAGCTCAATTTTACGATTTGATATGTCCTCGCCACATGCACTGAGAGCAGTGGTAATTAAAATAGCAAAGGCAATTTGAGATTTCATAAACAGACTCCGACGAGAAAAAGACGGTATCTGATAATCTAGCGCAGACGGATGAAGTTAAGGTGAATAGTGTGGTTACAAGGCAATAAAAAGCGGCATAAAAAAGGCCCCGAGGGCCTTTAAACATGATTACAAGTTAATTAATCCTTTACAGGAATAGTATTAGGGGGACTCTGTGCTTCGCGTATTTTTGGCGTGTATATTCGTTTAGTCATCACCATAAAGAAAATTGGTGTAAACAATAGACCAAACAAGGTAACCCCTATCATTCCTGAGAATACCGCAATACCCATGGTTTCGCGCATTTCAGCACCCGCACCAGTTGCAAGTACCAGAGGTACAACCCCTGCGGTAAAGGCAATTGACGTCATCAAAATAGGACGTAAACGTAGTTTACATGCCTCAATAATTGACTCCAAATTAGTCTTGCCTTGCTCGTACTCTTCTTTTGCAAATTCCACCATTAGGATTGCATTTTTACACGCCAAAGCAACCAAAACGATAAGTGCAATCTGGGTAAAGATATTATTGTCACCCCCTGTTAGCCACACCCCAACTAATGCTGACAGTATGGTCATTGGTACAATGAGGATGATTGCAAATGGTAGCTTTAGGCTTTCGTATTGCGATGCCAAAACCATAAACACCAAGAGTACAACCAGTGGGAAGATATACACCATCACGTTACCCGCGAGGATCTGCTGATAGGTGACTTCAGTCCACTCAAATGCCATGCCTTCGCTAAGCGTTTCGTTTAGCACGGCTTCAATTGCCATTTGCGCTTGATCCGAAGAATAGCCGGGCGCAGGGCTGCCATTTAACTCGGCAGTCGGATACCCGTTATAGTGCATAACACGATCAGGTCCCGTTGTCGGCGTGACTTTGAGTACTGCGCCAAGTGGCACCATTTGACCATAGTTATTTCTTACTTTGTAAGACAGAATTTGTGCTGGATCTGAGCGAAAGTTAGCGTCAGCTTGAGCGGTGACCTGATAAGTGCGGCCAAATAAGTTAAAGTCATTAACGTACATTGAGCCTAAATAGATCTGTAATGCATTAAACACCTCCTCAAGCGGTACGCCTTGTACCATAGCTTGCTCACGGTCGATATCAATGTCCATTTGTGGTACTTGGATCCTAAAGCTTGAGTACAGTCCCATTAGCTCCGGTTGTTGCTGCGCTTTTGCTATCACTGCTTGTAAATCCGAGAATAGCTTCTCAAAGCCAAGGTTTGCTCTATCTTCAATTTGCAGTTTAAAACCACCAGTCGTGCCTAAGCCTTGAATTGGTGGCGGAGGGAAGACCGCGACAAACGCTTCATCTATGATGGCAAACTTTTGATTAAGCTGCGCTGCGATTGACGACGCATACAACTCAGGCGATGTGCGATTTTCAAATTTGTCTAGGGCAACAAATACAATCCCGCTATTTGGGCTGTTTGTAAAACCATTTACTGAAAGCCCAGGGAAAGACACAGAATGTAAAACGCCTGGAGTCTGTAATGCAATTTGTTCCATCTCACGTACAACGGCTTCTGTTCTATCCAAACTCGCAGCGTCTGGCAGTTGGGCAATCGCAACAAGATACTGTTTGTCCTGCTGCGGAATAAAGCCGCCAGGGATGGTGCTAAACAACTTAGTAGTAGCAAAAATTAACCCTAAATAAACCACCAACACAATGGTGCTCAGTCTAATAAGTTTTTTTACTAGTCCAACATAGCCGTGAGCTGCCTTATCAAAAAAGCGATTAAACGGTTTGAATAGCCACTGACCAAACAATTTATCTAACACTACTGTGAGTTTGTCAGGTTTAGCACCGTGCGGTTTTAACAGTAGTGCAGCTAGCGCTGGTGATAATGTTAATGAGTTAAATGCCGAGATCAGCGTCGAAATCGTGATCGTGAGGGCAAACTGTTTGTAAAACTGGCCTGACAACCCGGTAATAAATGCAGTTGGAATAAACACTGCACAAAGCACCAATGCAATCGCTATAATAGGGCCTGTCACCTCCGACATCGCTTGTTTAGTTGCCTCAAAGGGCGCAAGGCCGTTTTCAATATTACGCTCAACGTTTTCAACCACGACGATGGCATCATCGACTACGATACCGATTGCCAGTACCAAACCAAACAACGACAACGTATTGATAGAAACACCAAGCCACTGCATTGCAGCAAAAGTACCAACTAACGATACAGGCACGGCCACCAGCGGAATAATCGAAGCGCGCCATGTTTGCAAGAATAAGATAACAACTAATACCACAAGTACGATGGCTTCTAATAATGTCGAAATTACCGCATCGATTGAGCCGCGAACAAAGATTGTCGGATCGTAAACGATATCGTATTCAACCCCTTCAGGAAAACGTGTCGATAACTCTTTCATGGTTTCACGCACCTGATCCGACAGCTCTATCGCGTTAGAACCAGGACGCTGGAAAATCGGCATTGCCACCGCTTCGTTACCATCTAGCAAAGCTCTTAACGCGTAGTTATCTTGTCCAAGCTCAACTCGGCCAATGTCTTTGAGTCTAGTGATCGCACCATCGCCTGATACGCTAACAATAATATTGTCAAATTCACTGGTATCTGCCAAACGGCCTTTAACGTTTAACAGAATTTGGAATTGATTTTCATTGGTTGTGGGTTGAGCACCCAAAGAGCCAGCTGCTACTTGGCGGTTTTGTTGTTGGATTGCTCGGACCACATCGCTTGCGGTTAAGTTTCTTTCAGCCAATTGCTCGGGGTTTAGCCATATCCGCAACGCGTATTTACCGCCGCCGAATAGTTTTACATCACCAACTCCCGGCAAACGCGCTATCTGATCTTTGACATAAATATCGGCATAGTTAGAGAGGTAGCTGGTATCATGCGAGCCACTTGGCGATACCAAGTGCACCACCATAGTGAGATCTGGTGACGCCTTTTCAGCCACAACCCCTAAGCGTTGTACTTCTTGCGGTAATCTTGGAATAGCGCTATTTACTCGGTTTTGTACTTGCACTTGGGCTCGGTCTAAGTCAGTACCAAGTGCAAAAGTCACGGTAAGTGTTAAACGACCATCACTGGTTGCTTGAGAAAACATATACAGCATGTTTTCAACACCATTGATCTCTTGTTCAAGCGGCGTTGCAACGGTTTCAGCAATGACTTTTGGGTTGGCACCGGGGTAGGTTGCAGATACCACAACGGTCGGCGGGACCACCTCTGGATACTCACTCACGGGAAGCTGAAAAAGGGAAATGGCCCCAGCGATTAATATCACGAGTGACATCATCGCCGCAAAAATAGGGCGCTTAATGAAAAAATGGGAAAATTTCATTATTAGTTTAATCCTTGTGAAGAATCGCTTGGCGTCATCGCAACCACTTCTGTGGCAATGTTATCTGGCAAAGTAAGCGTCACGGAATTTGGGCTTATTGGCATGCCTGGGCCTACACGCGCTGGACCATTCACCGCGATACGCTCTCCTGCGGCTAAACCCGACTCAACAGCGCGAAATTTGCCATAGCGATTACCGAGTGTGATTAGACGATATTCAAGTGTATTAGACTCATTTACGACTAGAACAAAACGATTTTTAAGATCTGTACCAACAGCGCGGTCTGGAATTAATACTCGATCGTTTTGCTCACCGGATGAAAGACTCACTCGTGCAAACGAGCCGGGTCGTAGCTGTCCACTGTGATTATCAAAAGAAGCGCGTACTTTTAGGGTTCCGGAATGGTCATCAATGGCGTTGTCAATAAAGTCTAGCTTACCCATAACTGGCTGTGACTCACGGCCCAGTAGCTGTAATTTCACAGGAAGCGACTCACCTTCAGTCACTGATGCAAACTGACTATTCCAAGTGCGTTCATCGATATCAAAATACGCATACATCTTATCGGTTGCAACTATCGTAGTAAGTAACGTGTCGTTTGCTCTAATGGTGTTACCTTGAGTGACCTCGGCAAAGGAAATTTTGCCGCTGATTGGTGCTGTGATCTTACTAAACTCTAAGTTTAGTTGGGCTGCTTTAAATGAAGCCCTAAGCGCATCTAGTTCGGCTTCACGCTGCGCGGTAAGCGAAACACGAGCATCGACCTCTTCGGTCGAAATCGCTTTTTGCTTGCTTAATCGAAGCGCTCGCGCAGACTCACTTTTTGCTTGCGAAAGCGCCGCTTCGGCACGTTTCACCTGTGCGGCAAGGCTGGCAACCTCAGCTAGGAAAGTTCTGTCGTCCAGCTCAAATAGAACATCGCCTTGGCGCACCGTATCTCCTTCTTTGAAGTTTACCGAGCTGATCACTCCCGTGACTCGAGCGCGAAGTGCGACTTCGTTTGGAGAAGAAAGACGTGTTGTATAGGTATGCCAATCAGCAATGCTAATTTGTGGTGTTGCAGCTACATCAATTGGTTGAATAGGCGGAGTTTGAATGCTTGCCTGCTCAGCTTCGCCACATGCACTTAGCAGTAGCAAAGCAGAAATAATCGTTGCGAGTTGCGTTGGTTTTAACATAGTTCCTCCTTTGTGTATGGAGGTAACTATACGTTTCATTTGTTGCATTAAATATAAGTAAAATGGAATATGATTGGTGCTTAATTGGAATCAATTGACTTGAATAAAAAATCAAATGATTTTTTTATGTGATTTGCGTGAGATCTAAGATAAATCCTCTCGATTGATTTAAAATAACAAAAAGTCTAATGGAATTGAATTATGTCTAACGTCAACCATTTACAATCCCTTTTGAGTGTGTTGCTGAATAAAAGTGACGATGCAGTTGCTATTGTCAGCAACAAATCGGTACTTGAATTTTGTAATAAAGCAATGGCAAAGCTAATCGGACAACCTTCGTCTCATTTAACTGGGCGCACACTGAGTAATATCTTCGACCCACAAACAGACGATACGTTTGATGACAGGCTCGATGGGGATGAACTCACCGAGTGGTTTTTAGGCTTAAGCAATGGCTGTGAATTAGACTATCCAGAAATTGAAATTGATACCTTAAACGGTGAGTTTTTTAAATTACGATGTTTTCCGTTGCAAGATGATGCCTTTGCTATCTACGGAGACAATATCACTACAACAAAAGCGATGTGTAGCGAACTCGAACATTTACGTAAAGAACTTGATTTTATTACCAAAACTGATCCATTAACCGGCGTCGCCAGTCGTAGGCAGCTAAGCGATAAAATTGATAGTCAAATTAGGTTATATGAACGTTACAGAACACCGTTTAGTGTGATACTGACAGATCTTGATAACTTCCGTGCAATTAACGAGCGATTCGGTCATGAAGCGGGAGATATGGTATTAGTTCATGTGAGCTCATTACTCTCTGAAATGTTAAGAGACACGGATTTAATAGCCCGATTAGGTGGAGAGGAATTCGCGTTGGTGCTGCCCAATACTGGGTTAGAGGGCGCGACCCTTGTTGCCGAGCGAGCACGCAACCTGATTGAGCAGACATCATTTCAGATTGCCGTAGCAGAGGAGGTCGATATTACCAGCTCTTTTGGGGTCGCTGAATTTGGCGCGGGCGAGACTGGTGTTGAAAGCATTGTGCGTCGCGCAGATACAATGTTACAAGAAGCCAAAGTCAATGGCAGGAATCAAGTTATTCCAAATCCGCACTAATTAAGGCCAATCGTTAAAATGTAATAATGCTTAACTAAGCTAGTTCCTTCGAGCAGTAGATAAGTGCGCCTAATATGGCGCATTTTGAAGTTAAGGAACAATGATAATGGCAAGTTTTACCCGTCGAGATTTTATTAAAAGTGCATTAATGGGCGTTGGCGCGGCAACAATTAGCGTCTCGTTAGTAGGTTGCGGCAGTAGTGATAGTAAAGCCGTTGCAAGCAACGATTTTGCTGTCGTATTTAATCATGGTGTCGCAAGTGGCGATCCTTTAGCTGATAGCGTTATATTGTGGACGCGTGTCACTCCTGAAGGTACACCCAATAGTGTGGATGTCACTCTACAAGTATCAGAATCAGAAGACTTTGGTGTCTTACTACAAAGCCACCAGCTGGCCGCATTAGCAAAAAACGATTACACCGTTAAAGTAGATCTTAATGGCCTGACTGCAAATAGCCGCTACTTTTATCGCTTTGTCACTAAGGAAACGCATTCTCCCATAGGTAAATGCAAGACCTTACCCGTTAACGATGTCACTCAGGTAAAACTTGCCGTGATGTCTTGTGCAAATTATCCGGCAGGTTACTTTCATGTCTACGCAGAGGCTGCAAAACGCAGTGATTTAGACGCGGTATTACATTTAGGTGACTACATATACGAATATGGGATGGGTGGGTATGCCACTGAAAATGCCGACGCCATGGGCCGAGGGCTGGATGCAGATAATGCGAACGAGATTATTTCATTAAATGATTATCGTCGTCGCTATGCTAAATATCGTACCGATTTTGGCCTGCAAGCTCTCCACGCCAGTACGCCATTTATTGCGGTATGGGACGACCATGAGGTATGTAATGACTCATACATGGATGGTGCTGAGAACCATAACGAGGGAGAAGGGGAGTACACAGCCCGGAGGCTTGCCGCACTGCAAGCCTACTATGAATGGATGCCAGTACGTCCGATGGTTAAGGATCAACTCGAGAGCCTCTATCGTAAATTTGAATTTGGCGATTTGTTGTCACTTTATATGCTAGATACTCGTCACGAGAGCCGAGCTAAAGCACTTGACTATCAAGATTATATTGACCCTACAACAGGACAAGTGGATTTTGCCGGATTTCAGGCGGATCTCACCGCGCCTTCCCAACAGCTGTTGGGTATAAATCAATTGACTTGGCTAACCGATAACATGAAGGCATCGGCAGCGAAGTGGCAAGTCTTAGGGCAACAAGTATTGATGACCAAAATGGTGATCCCAGCCGAGCTGCTTATGTCTCTTGCAAATCCTTCTGCACAAATGTCGACGCAATTAACAGAGCTTGCTCAAATTAAGAGCAGACTGCTTGCTGGTGATTCAACGTTGTCAGAACAAGAAAAGGCGCGAGTCACGTCTACTGCTCCTTATAACTTGGATGCATGGGATGGCTATCCGATTGAACGTGAAGTGATTTTACAAACTGCAAAAGCGGCCAATAAAAACTTAGTTGTCGTTGCTGGAGATACGCACAACGCGTGGTCTGGTAAGCTCTGCGATGCAAGCGGAACCGTCTGTGGCCAAGAATACGCGACAGCTTCTGTCAGCTCTCCGGGGCTTGAGCATTACTTGCAATTAGGCGATGAGCAGGCGCTACAATTTGCTGAGGTATTGCAATTACTAGTCGATGACCTTGAGTATGCGAATATTCATCAGCGTGGTTATTTAACGCTTAATTTCACAAAAGAGAAGGTGGAAAGTGAGTGGCATTTTGTCAATACAGTTAAGCAAGAGCAGTTTGAAAGCCACAATAAACAGCGCGAGCTTTTACTTTAGGTACTACAAACAATTCGCGAGACACTAATTTACTGCTTAGTAAAAGGTGCGTAAAGGGGCTTTACAGCCCCTTACATTTAACTATTTTATCTTGCGAGAGCAGCGCTGTTACCTTGAACGGTTTCTTTTTATCCCCTTTAACTTTAACTTTTGCAATATCTAAATATTGAAAGTCTCCAGGAGCATTTAGACGCCATAGATTCTTTGCCTGTTCAGAAAAGCAAAACTCTCCCGTATCTCCATGTATCAACAACAACGGATAACTCAGTCGGGCTGCATATTCTGCAAGTGTCTCTCGATATAATTGATAACCATCACATTTAGCTTTTGAGTTTTTATGACATCGTCCTGAGTGCTTCTCTTTTTGATACAGGTCGGCTTGTAGAAATATCACCGCGGCTTTATGGCTTGGTGTTAGCAAGCTATTTAACCACTTCATATTCTCGACATCACGACGATAGGACTCAGCGTGCACCGCTGTTTTATCAGATAATAATATTTGTCTGCGACCGCTGTTGGTGCCTGGTACATGTAAGGTTAAAAACTGTACATCATCCACTAGCCAAGATTGATTTTCCGGTATTGTTTGCTGGCGACTGAACTTTGGCAGGCTAGGCATTTGTACTGCAAAGTGTTGACGAACGAAGTCTAATCTTTCTAGTTCATCAAACCTAGGGTTTAGGGTCTCACGGTCGCAGTCCGTCCAATCATTGTCTCCGGGAGTGAATATAAAAGGTTGACTACTCACACTTGAGATCAGGGCATAATTATCTTTAAGCAGCTGATCAGTACAGGGCTCAGCACCAGATTTCATATCACCTACATGCACCATAAAATCATGCTGTGTATCGTTTACCTTTTCATGCAGTGCACCATTAGGCATCAGCATGGCCCTGTCCATCTCCGTGTAGGGCATATCACCAAAGACTAAAAAGGACGCTGCCGATGCTTGAAATACACTGAGCATAGGCATCACTGCCATGGCGAATAATTTAACGAGCTGCACAATAATTCTCCTTTATGTTAGCAGCCTATAATACATCAACTCTGTGACAGAAGAAGTCACGCTCTCAATAAAAAACGCCGCTGCTTGCGGCGCTTTGTTATTTTAGATGCTTTTCGAAAAAAGCTAAAAACTCAGTGAGTGTCTTCACTCTGTGTGCTTGATAACTCAGATAATGGTTGCCATCCTCAAGCTCTATATATTTGAACTTTTTGTCATGATCTTCAAGTTCATCTGCCATGTCACGACTGTGATTCACAGGCACGACTTTATCGTCATCACCATGAATAAGTAACACAGGGCGGTTAATTTGTTTCGCATAGTTAACAGGGGATTGTACTTTAAGTTTATCAGTATCTTGTCCAAATTGATCACGGACAAGCGCTTTATTTGTGAAAAAGCGCGCGCGACTGACTATTGATTCTAAGTCTGTAACGCCAGCAAAGCTTGCTGCACATTGAAACGTCTCAGGATGTTTTACCACAGCCATTAGTGCCGCATAGCCACCGTAACTTGCGCCACCTATACAGATTTTATTTTTGAGTGCATACTTTTCTGCAACCAACCAATTTGCTGCATCTTGTAAATCATCTTGCATCTTTCCTCCCCAACCTTGATTTGCTTCATTAAAGAAGTCAAAGCCATAGCCAAAAGAGCCTCTAAAGTTAGGTTGAAAAACCACAAAGCCACGGCTCGCCAATAGCTCGGACCAGTAATCAAATCCAGCGTAGTCACGAGAGTATGGCCCACCGTGTGGAAGGATTATTGTCGGCGCAGCCGAATCGAATGCTTTAGGTAGGGTTAAATAACCCTCAATTTCAAGGCCGTCACGCGCCTTAAATGATACCCTTTGTTTGCCTAAATAATTGTCACCTGTAATATCTGGATATAAACGTCCTAACCCCGCTAAAGAGCTGGTTTCTCTGTCACCAATCAGGTATGTGCCAGAGTCTTGGTCAGAATCGCCGTACGCAATGTATTTTTTATTATCCGCACTCATACTTATTACAACAGTGTCATAACTTGGCAATGCGGCTTTAAGTGAACGTTGCAGGAGTTTGCGGTCTTCGTCCCAATAAACTCTCGAGTTATCGAGGTTGGAATGGCTGAAGCCTATGGCTCTGCCGTCATGTGAATAAATGATGCGGCCATCAAAGTCATAATCTGGATCGGAGAAAACGAGCTGAGGTATAAGCGGGCGCTTAGTAATATCTGCTTTAAAGAGCGCATCTTTACCATTATGAAGTGCGGTTAGGTAAATAATATTTGGATCTTTATCAAATCCAAGAATATGGATAGCTTCTGGGCCACGAGCCTGAAAGGTGTAGAAATCAATTAGGTCCTTCGTCTCGTTATCATAGAGCATGTAATAAGCTTTGATCCCCTCAAACCCGTAACCTATTCTTACATTACCTTGTTGATCGGCTATCCAACTGGAAATTTTACTTCTGCCCCGAACAACCAGTTGACGTCGATCTCTTTTGATATCCAAAAGATAAACACTTGGCTTATTTACGATATCAAAATCTGCTTGTACCAGGACCTTGTTGGGTTGATCTGGTAGTAAACTGATCACGCTATCCTGAAACTGTGCTAAAACTTGGTCACGATAAGGCTGATTGATTTGCTCTAACTTCGCTGATTCATCAGCTAAGTTATATTTAAATAAACGCGATGAGGTATACTTAACACCTCTTTGTACCTCAGTGTAATCAGCGCCGAAAATTAACAATTCGTCTGTTGCCCAGTCATACCAACTTAACGTAATGGTTTTGTTGTCCGTTTTTAGGATATATCTTTTTTTCTGCGTCTTAAGGTCATAAGTCGTTAGAACCAGATCGCCTTCGTAATTTTGTAAATAGGCGACAGCCTTACCACTGGGTGAAAGTGAAACTTTACTCATATTAGGTAGTTGTGCATAACTCTCTACGGGTAACTGGGCTTTAACAGAGATGGTGCAGAGTAGTGCTATGGCAAATAGAATTATATTTTTCATTTTCTGATAGAAGTAGATTATTTTATGTGTCTTTAATTTGGCGACATTATTCCCTATTTACAGGCTAAACGCCAATCTATATGTATAGGTAGATATAATCGTTAGTGATAATTTAGGAAAGGCGAGCACGACAGTTAGATAAATTTTTCTCACCTTAAACAGCAAATGTTGGCACTGCGTAAGCACTAATCAAGGTTTACGCAGATTGAAAGCCAACTTTTAGTCTACTTTGTGTTAATTGAATTTGAGTCGTGGGTTTGGTAATCCGTATAGCCTTGTTCACTACCACCAAATAATGTCTCAGGCTGATGCTTATTCAAGCGCAAATTATGTGCTAGCCTGTGGGGGAGATCAGGGTTAGCGACAAATGGACGGCCAAACCCAATCATATCAGCCCAACCTTCATCAAGAGCTTGTTGGGCGCGCGCTTTCGTATATTTTCCAGCATAGATTAACACGCCATTAAATGCCTCCCTAATTGCATGCTTAAAGCGCCGAGGCATATCTGGCGCATCTTCCCAATCCGCTTCCGCGATGTGTACGTAGCACACGTTGAGCGCATTTAGTTGTTGAATTGCTGCGAGGTATGTCTGCTCAGGGTTTTCATCAACTGTACCATTTAAGGTAGTAAGCGGCGCAAGCCTAACGCCCACTTTGTCACTGCCTATCTCGTCACTCACAGCCGTCACGACCTCACGCAAAAAGCGAATGCGGTTATCAATTGAGCCACCATAGCCATCTGTTCTTTGATTTGAGCAAGAGTCTAAAAATTGATTGATCAAATAACCGTTCGCTGCATGTAGTTCAATTCCGTCGAACCCTGCCTGCATCGCGTTGCGTGCTGCGTGTCGATATTCGTTAATTACATTATTGATGTCTGCTAGGGTCATTGCTCTTGGTGTTTGTGCTTGAATAAAATTAGGTGAATCATTTTCATCGATGAAGACCTTTACACCCCGAGCTTGAATTGTTGAAGCTGAAATTGGCTGAAGCCCACCTGTATTGCTTTGGTGCGATACTCGTCCAACATGCCAAAGCTGCGCAAACATAACGCCGCCTGCATCATGCACTTGTTTTGTGACTTGTTTCCAGCCAGCAACTTGGGCGTCTGAATAGATCCCCGGTGTCCAAGCATACCCCTTACCGAGTTGCGATATTTGTGTCCCTTCACTAATAATTAAACCAGCCGTTGCACGCTGTGCGTAATAGGTTGCCATCAAATTGTTAGGGATATCCCCAGGTTGACTCGCCCGTGAGCGGGTCATAGGTGGCATCACTATACGATTGTTAAGTGTTTTACCTGCTAAATTAATTGACTCAAACAAATCAGCCATTTGGCCTCCTCAACGTTTATTTTCACTATGAGAAGCTTAACGATTTAAAATATTTTCATTAACCGCAATAAATACAAAATATATTTGTAAAAAATGAAAAACTATAGCGTGAGCCTAGGCGCAATGTAGTCTAGAAATGCTGAAATCCGAGAAGATACACCACTATTTTGATAATACACGGCTTGCACCGCTTCTCTGCGGTTTGGCGAAATAATTTGCTCGGTAAATACCTCAACGAGTCTTCCTGCTTTTATATCTTGTCTCACCATAAAGTTAGATAGCAGTGCAATACCATGGCCTGCAATACACAATTGCCTCACGGTCTCACCACTGGATGCGCTAATGGAAAACTTGAGTTGCTGCGGATTTTGTAAAGGCCAGACGTTGAGATGCGAGGCATCGGTAAAACCTATCAAGTTGTGATTTGAAAGAGTAATCAACGGTTCACTGCCTAAAAACTTACTTATATAGTCAGGACTCGCAACAAGGTGAAGTTTACTTCGGCCTAACAATCGAGCATGAAGGTTAGAATCAGCTAAGTCACCAATTCGTATCGCGATATCGGTTTTATGCTCTAACAAATCGATGATGCTGTCATGGCTAGTTATTTCCAAAGTAATATCGGGAAAGGCTTCATTAAAACCTTTTAATATAGGCGTAAGCTGGTGAAAAACGAAAGGGCTTGCAGCATCAACTCTCAATTTACCTGCCGGCGAAAATCGTAACAGCTTTAACGCTTCTTCGCCTTGCTCAATGGTATTGAGTGCCTGTCGCGCATAGCGTAAAAATAGTTCGCCTTCTTCGGTTAGCTCTATCCGCCGAGTAGTTCGATTGAATAGCGTTACACGCAGGGACTTTTCTAGCCGAGTTACCGCTCTTGAGACCTTTGCAACTTGTTCGTCCATCAGATTTGCTGCAGCGGAAAAACTACCAGTATCGACAACACAGATAAAAGCTTCTAGATCTTCGGTTTTAGAGCTAACGGGCATATGCGTTCCTTTTCATTTTCTACAAAAGTATTTTGTCATTTTTACTGTTTTTTGCAAATAAAAAAGCTTTCACACTACATCAACTTATTGCTTATCACCTCAGAAGGGTTTATTTATGCCACTTGCATTACTGGCGCTGACATTAAGCGCATTTGCCATTGGTACCACCGAATTTGTCATTGTTGGTTTAGTACCTACCATCGCTTCAGACTTATCAGTTTCACTGCCTAGTGCAGGGTTGCTGGTGAGTTTATATGCCATCGGCGTTGCCGTTGGTGCGCCCGTCTTAACCGCACTGACAGGGCGATGGAATAGAAAGTCTGTATTACTTAGTTTGATGGCACTCTTTGTCTTTGGCAATTTGCTTGCGTGGCAAGCGCCCAGTTATGAAAGCCTCATTATGGCGAGGATCATGACGGGACTCGCTCATGGTGTGTTCTTCTCTATTGGTTCTACGATTGCGACAAGTTTGGTCTCAAAAGACAAGGAGGCAAGTGCCATAGCCATTATGTTCACGGGCCTGACCGTGGCGCTCGTAACGGGTGTCCCCTTGGGTACTTGGATTGGCCAACAGTTTGGCTGGCGAGCCACGTTTCTAGTAGTTTCTGCTTTAGGTGTTGTCGCTCTCTTGGGAAGTGCACTATTGATTCCAAAGAACCTAAAGCAAAGCGCATCAGCCAGTCTGTCTGAACAGGCAAAGGTATTATTGCAACCCAGATTACTGCTCGTCTATCTTATGACCATACTTGGTTACGGTGGAACCTTTACGGCATTCACTTATCTTGCGCCAATTTTACAACAGGAAGCTGGTTTTAATGCCGCTACAGTCAGTATTATTATGCTGGTTTATGGTGTATCCGTTGCCATTGGCAATATCTATGGCGGCAAATTAGCAGACAAAAAGGGGCCAATAAGCGCTCTGACCATCATCTTCGCGTTACTCTCGGTCATTTTAGCTGTGTTGACATTTACCATGCAGTCGAAAGTAGGTGTGGTGATCACGGTATTAATGTGGGGAGCATTTGCTTTTGGAAATGTGCCTGGTCTTCAGGTCTATGTTGTACAGTTAGCCGAAAAATATAGTCCAAAAGCGATGGATGTCGCATCAGGATTGAATATCGCTGCCTTCAACGTTGGAATTGCATTCGGCTCTGTGTTAGGTGGCCAAATTGTTGAAAATATGTCGCTGCAGGACACTGCTTGGGTAGGGGCGCTTATCAGCGCTGCAGCCTTATTAGCAACCCGTTTTAGTGGCTATCTGGATAACAGATCTTTATTGAAGGCTCAAGTTGTAGAGTAGGTGACGGCTCATCCGGAGGAATTTTACTAAAAGATCGCCACGTGAAGTGGCTCCTACGAAAGGCGGTCTGGTTTAGTAAATATTTGAACTCCACCAAAGTAGGAGCAGGTTAATCCTGCGAGCTTTTGTTAAAGATCGTCACGTGAAACGGCTCCTACGAAAGGCGGTCTGGTTTAGTAAATATTTGAACTCCACCAAAGTAGGAGCAGGTTAACCCTGCGAGCTTTTGTTAAAGATCGCCACGTGAAGCGGCTCCTACGAAAGGCGATCTGGTTTAACAAATAGTCAAGCCTCACCAAAGTAGGAGCAGCATAATCCTGCGAGCTTTTGTTAAAGATCGCCACGTGAAGTGGCTCCTACGAAAAGGCGATCTGGTTTAGTAAATATTTGAACTCCACCAAAGTAGGAGCAGGTTAATCCTGCGAGCTTTTGTTAAAGATCGCCACGTGAAGTGGCTCCTACGAAAGGCGGTCTGGTTTAGTAAATATTTGAACTCCACCAAAGTAGTAGCAGGTTAATCCTGCGAGCTTTTGTTAAAGATCGCCACGTAAAGTGGCTCCTACGAAAAAAGCAATCTGGTTTAGCAAATAGTCAAGCCTCACCAAAGTAGGAGCAGGTTAATCCTGCGAGCTTTTGTTAAAAGATCGCCACGTGAAGTGGCTCCTACTTGGCTTTAAAGTAAAAGCGCTGCACTATTGTTTGGGGATCGCATTTCCTTTAAACAACACTTTAATATTCGTCACTTTACTTAAGTCATAAAGCTGTGGATTTTTCAGCTTAATTGACCAAGTAGTAAACGGAGTTGGTTTAAAGTAATTAATCGCATAATCGTTTGCGATTGCACCACTGGTGATTGGATCTATGCGTGTCGTTTCACTATCTAACAACTCGTAACTCACCAATCGGTATAACGATTCGGCACTAAATTGATAGGGTTGCCCTTTAAACCTATCTTGATATGAACCGCTTGACCTTACCTCGATATCGTAGCGCTGGTTCTCATTCAATCCCGAACCTTCTAGTACAACATTGACCTCGTCTAATCTAACTCGATCAAATTGGGAAAAATCAATGTCTTCTAACGACAGCGTGAAACTCATCTCACCATCTTGCGCAAAATCCAGCAATTGTTGCGGCGCATCTAACTCTTCTATGGTGAGCATAAAATCTTGAGGTCGAGGGTTAAAGCGTAATAATGACGCGGCCTCTTGCTCACGTAGCAAGGCTAAGTCAAGGCGGTATTCTTGATAACTTTGATTAAGGCTTGGTGTCACTATGGTGTCATCAAGTGACCAGTAGCTAAATGCCGCCTGATAGTTTGTTAATGCAACAAATATCGGACGTTTTAGATTATTCAGAGTCCGAAATAGCTGCTCCTCCATTTCCTGAATTTCATCTAGACTGTTTTGATTGTTTTGTAAAAATGCATCTATACGGTTGATCTGCTTGAGTTTTGCATCAGCGGTGATCCGCAAATCTATCTGTCTAGACTGCTCCTGGGCAATATCAATTTCCACAGCCACAATTGCCTTACCATGATTAATTAACTTTTCGATAGCAACAAGATAGTCGCTTGAACCGTCAATATCTTCATCTATAGCTTTTTTCATTTGTGCTTTAGCGGTTATTAAAAATTCATCCCAAATTCGATTTGCCTCTTCTTTGGTTGGAATGAGTGAGTTAAGGCGATTGAACTCTTGTGCAAGCTCACTACTAGAAAACGGATCGGCAGTTTTTTGCGATAATACGTTTAACTGGCCGCTAACCTTTTGTACTTTATCCATTAATGATGCTATATCATCAATTTTGGTTTTTAAGTCATTGATCTCTTGGATTGTGGCGGGTAAGCTCGCTACTAAGTCTTTCAGGCCACTGGTGTCTCCCCCAGCAGCTCCTGCAAATGCAGTGCCTGCACTAATTACGGTTTCAAGTACTTTAAGTCCGATTTCTGTAATTTTATCTAGTTTGTAGTCTAAAATTCCTTGTTGAAACTCGACCCCTGAATAGAAGACGTTATTTTCTTGTCCGCTGAATGCTGCTTTTTGTTCATCAAGTGTCTTTACCAAACTCGTCAGTTGCTCTACTGAGCGAGAGATAATTCGTTGCTCAGCAGATGCAACATCGAACAGGTTATCCTGCATTAAAGTGAGATCTTGGCGCTTGTTTTCTAAACTTCGGCCTTGTTGCTGAAAATTACTATAGCTATCCTGATATGCTTCCATCGCATCAATGTATGCTTTGATGGTTAGCTCATAAAAGTCGCGGGACAAGCTAGGAACATAGTTTTTGTTAAGAGTTGCGTACGACAAAAACTGCTTAAAGTTAGCAAGCTGCAAGTAAAAGTTCTTAGCTTGAACTGATGACTCTCTAACATCATGAGCTGCATTTAGTATAGACTCAGGCCAGCTCAACATCTCAATGCTCAACGCTGGGTTTTGATCATAAATGGCCGCCGCCATATCGAACGACTTTTCAAATGCATCTAAAAAGTACTCTTTGTGCACCGAAGTTAGTGACGTCAGCGCGGGGGAAATAGGCGTCGCAAACTTATTCCCTTGTATAACTTGATATAGCGTACCAAAGGAGTCTGGTGCGATGCTAAAACGTTCAATTTCACCGCCGCTGGGTGAATGAGCTGTCACTATATTGATATTAGCCTCAACTTTATCGGCCATGAATACCAGTGTTGATGCTTGGGCATTTTGAGTATCTAAATTAATACTCACCGTACCATTACCCATTATTTTGCGTGCGACGATAAAAACCCTTTTATTTGGCGCATCGAAAATCATGTTTCGGTCGATTTCCACGGTATCTGCAGCAATGACGATGGTATTATGATCTCTAGCACTGGTAAGTACGTCATTCAGATTGACATGTAATGCCGAGACCAAGTAATTTTGTGTGTCTATCTGTTGTTGATTTGTTGTTGTAATGCTTGGTAAGTTTTGACTTAACTCAAGATTATATAGCTCGTTCCAAGTCGCTGCTTGGCTCGAAAATGCGCAGCCAATCAACAGGCTGAGTAAAGTTGGTTTCATGGTAATTCCTTGTTGCAACATACAAGACGCACCTATTGAGCGCTCTGTGAATGTAGGGCGCTCAATAGAAGTTTAGTTATGATGCTTATAATTTAAGTCTAGTGATACTTACTGCTGTGATGTTGGCAGGTAAGCGTTCTGTAGAAACGCTCTTGCTTTGTCTGCGATGTCTTTCCATGAATTGCTGGCATTGCTGGCAAGAGGTGAAGAAACTATCCCTGCAACAATCACGTTGGCATTACGTAACGCATTGTCACTGTTTAATTGTGTCAATACATCTCGAAGAGATTGCATATCTCCATACAAAGACTGCCAGTGCACTTGAACTTTACGAACATTGCCAAGCGCTGTTTCAATTTTTTCGTTCATGCCTTCCACTTGCCCTTTGGCAATTTGATACGAGGCTGCAAGACTCATCGCGTGGGCGAGTTCCTTATTCGCCGTCTCAATTTGAGACTCTACTTTATTAATCTCGCTCTTTACTTCTTCTAACTGTGCGCCTTGGATACTACCGCCAATGATTAGCCCAAGCACACCGCCGAGACTACTTAAGCCAATACCTGTTTTTAAATCGCTCTTTTCATCATTTAGATCGTTGAGTCGTCGTTGTAAGGTACTAATTCGATCTCGGATGTTAGCTGGCTGGTCTTTATTTAAGATATCTTCAAAAGTGCCTTCCAGTGTATTTAATTGTCCAGAGTGTGTAGTTAAATCCCCCTGAAAGGTGACGAGTTGATCTACCACTGTTTGGGTTTTTGTTAGATTACCATCAACAAAATTCATGAAGGTGTTTAGAAATGAAATTGCGACTTGTCGACTTTGCTCGGCAGCTTGCAGATCTCCGCTTAGCGACGCGTTATGTAACTTTGTTAATTCATCAATAAACGGCTGAATTAGCAATACATGGGTATCGGAATAATTTGCTAATTTCGTCGCGAGATCAATGATGCTTGGATAAAGCTTATGATTCCAGTTCTGACCCGACGCATTGATTGACTCAAAGGTTGTCATCAGTGCTATGTAGTCGTTATTTAGAGGCGTATCCGCTGGATATCGCGTCGCACTTCTAAAGGCTGCTTCGTTATTCGGTAAACTGACAGCTGACTCGGCAAAAACTTGAATCGTATGCCACTGTTCCTGAGTAAGTAGAAAGTTATCCGAGCCGACATCTATAAACAATGGTGAGCCTTCAATATCGCCTTGAAGCGTATCGTACATAATTGGTGAAATTTCAGGGACGGCGGTATTTGCCGTAGCAAGCTGACTAAGTCCAAATAATTGTAGTGACGTTACGATAGCAATTGCGCTTTTCTTTAACTTAATTGGTTTCATCTTTCATATTCCTTAATCAATATGTGTTCTAGCTTTTAAGTTGTACGAAACTCTTTTTAGTTTCAAAAGTACAACTTCAGATAAAAGTGCATGTAGTTAAAATGTTAACTAAATGTACTTTTAATATTATTGATATAGGGACAATGTGAATGGAAGAACTTATACACTTTCTAACAAATTTAGAGATTTAGTTGCATTTCCAATAACATTAAATATTAGTGTATACAATCTGCAAAAGTGTATTTTTAGTAAATGAAAGTTAACAAAGAGACACTTTAAACTAGCCGTCTACAGCTATAGATGTAGAGGTTTTTGTCAAAGGGAAATCGCAAACAGTTAACTTGAACAGTGCTTTTTGCTCGAAATTTAATCGTAATTAGATTGTTTCATAAAATCAAACTCAATGTTTCTTGTGATTTGATTTAGACCTTCCTATTTGTTGAAAAAATAAGCTTAATCCATTTTATGATAATTGGATTAGATAAAAATACTTTCAAAATTATCTAGTTACACGTTTTTTTGGGAGTGTATGAATAACACTCAAATTTAATCAAGATGAAAGCTAAAAAACCTAAGTTAACTCTAACTAACGACATTGGCGTGAGTCTTAGTCCGCTAAGTTGCATAAGGTGTGGCTCTGGAGTTTTAGTGCATTCGTGATTATTTAAAATATATGTTTAATTAATGTTTTAATTATGTAATTTTATTTGTGTGTAGCGGTCTTTATCTTTTGAAGCGACATAAAAGAGAAGTCAAAATGAACAAGCTAAGAAGAATGATGATATTTAAAGGGGTGGTAGAGTCAGGTTCACTGACGAAAGCTGCAGATAAGTTATCTTTGTCTAAATCAGTGATAAGCCAGCACTTAAAGAAATTGGAAGAAGAGATAGGAGCGCCACTACTGTACAGAAACACGCGAAGTCAATCATTGACTAATGTTGGTAAAGATTTCTATACATACTGTCTTGAGATCAGCCATCTATCCGAGTTAGCGTGGGAAAAGGCAAGAGCTAAGCAGTCTGAAATTTCTGGGCAATTAACAGTGACAGCATCTTATGCATTGATGCAAACCATCGTTGCGCCAGCATTATGTAAGCTGATTAAGGCGCACTCTAAAATACGCCTAAATTTAATTAATGAAGATCGACCACTCAATCTAGTTGAGCGGGGGATCGATCTTGCAGTCAGAGTGGGAAAAAGCGCAGACGTAGAGCAGTCACAGCAACATATCGGCTCATTTAGAGACGTTCTATATAAAGCTAAGGACAGTGAATTTGATGTGGGCACAGCCCCTTACATCGCAAACTCTTGGGAAGGAAAAGTCGCAAATTATCAATTTATGCATACAACCCAAAACATAGTGAAGCCGCTTTCATTTAGAGCGCATCACAAAACTAACTCAGTGAGTGACACCATTAGGCTTATTGAAAGCGGTCTCGGTATTGGGTTAGTGCCAGAAATCATCGCATTTGATAATCACAAGCTGGAACGGGTAGACCCTGACTTCGAGCTTGAAAAAGTAGAGATATTTTGCATCCATAAAGGGAGTATCGATGTACCTGCAACAATACAAATTGCGCAACGTGCTATTAAAAGTTATATGGATGCGCACCAGTTTGTATTAAAAAGTGCCGCGATGTACTCGTGTACGTGATGAAAACTTGGTAGCCATTTTAGTTACTCTGAATATGGGCTGAGTATTAGATCGCCTCAGTAAATTATTTCAACCTGGCTGTTTTTTGAACAGGTAACATATAACGTAGAAAGCCACTACTACCCGAGTAGACTCAGAATGGGTAGGTTTAAGCGCTTTGGTAAAGGAAATTTTATTAATCAATATAATTAGCCAAAAGAACAGCTAAGTTTACTGAAAATACTGTCGCCACAATAAGTATTTGTCAAAGCGGTTACACTATAGACTCTTAACTGCATCAAAACCCCTCTTTGGGTGTTGTGTTTATCACTAAATTCTGACGGCAACGACATAGCGTATTCCGTTCCTAAACTTCAGTTTAAGTCATGAGATAATGAGCTTCATTAAAGTTTCGAATAAATTTCAAAACACAATGCTTTTTAACTAATCCAAAAGTATTGGGTTTTAAGTTGCTTTAGTGATGTAAAACATCATAAAATCTGGTTTTTCGGTTATGCATTGACCGTAGAGGAGAAAAGTACGACAATGGTAGTATATTAAGAGGTGTTGCTGTAAACAATAAATTTACATTAACCCTATTTTATTGGAGTGGCTATGAAACTTAACTTTGCAACCTTAGTGTTAATGTCAGTCGTTGGTACAGCAAGTGCTGCCGATAATCTTGTTGTTAACGGCTCTTTTGAAACATCAGGAAATATTTCTGGTGATTGGGCGTTATTTGACAACCTCCAAGGTTGGAGTAGAGACGGTGCCAGATTTGAAATTCAAAAACAAAGCCTCGGTATTATCGTGCCACAAGAGGGCAATCAATACCTAGAGCTTGACTCAACAGCAAATTATACTATCTACCAGAATATTCCGACAACAGCTGGTAAAAAATATACTGTGAGCTTTTATTACTCGCCTCGAATCGTAAACAATAATTCAACCAATCGAGCTCGTGCTTGGTTTGGTGATAACACGTTAGTGACGATGAATGCAACGACCCGAGGCTGGACAAAATACGAGTACACAGTTGAAGCGACGAGCAGTTCAACACAACTTCGGTTTCAAGGCCTAGGTACTTCTGATTCATTGGGTGCGTTATTAGACAACGTAGTAGTGACAGAGGAAGAAGAAGTTACACCACCAGAGCCACCGGTGACTTGTAAAGTTGGCGTGTATGGTATCAATAACTTTGGTGAAGACAGCAACAGCTATGTTTA